>JABUUX010000406.1 GCA_021442965.1 Treponema sp. | reverse complement strand
GGACAGTGGCTTGCTTCCTGCCCTAAGAAAGAACAGGAAAGAGTTCTGGCACAGGAACCGGAAATGAGAAAAGACTGGGATGAAACAGTTGGCGACCGTATGATTAAACTTGTAGTAATTGGCCAGCACCTGGACAAAAAAGCTATAAGTGCAGAACTTGATACCTGTCTTGCTGACTAAAATAAACACAGTTTTTAAAAATCCTCCGCTAATTTTCGGAGGATTTTTTATTTTAAATCGAATGCTAACCGTAATTTGTCAGTTAAAAATCTTTAAGATTTCTCTAATTTTACTCTAAATCCTCTCTAAAGATTGCAAAATCATACAGTGTTATATTGACATCGTAAGCTGTAGTGCTTACCTGAAACATAAAGCAATTAAGTTCGGAATTTCCGGGCAAGGAGCTGAAAATGAATAAACATGTAAACTTAAAAAAAGCCGTAATCACATCTTCACTTATGGCAGTTATTTCATTCGGAGCTTTTGCAGGCAGTGTAAAAGTTGTATCTACAGAGTCAACAGTTCAAGAGAACGTTAGCGGAAATATAATTTTCAGTAACAAAAATGACGAGTGGAAAAACGGAGAGCAGCACAAAAACGGAAATTATGACAACCGTAACAACGGAAACAAAAACAAAGATTCTAAAGACACTGTTAAGAAACAAACTGAAAAAGAGCCTGTAAAGCCAGCAGCAAAAAAAACTGAAAAAAAAGAAGCTGAAAAAACTGCTGTAAAGAATCCTCCTAAAAAAGAGAGCCCAGAATGCTCTTGTAAAAAACAGCCTAAAAAGGCTCCAGAATGTTCCTGCAAAAAACTTCCAAAAAAGGAATTACCAAAACGTACTGTAAAAAATCCTCCTAAAAAGGAATCACTTAAGTCTGAAGATCCGTTCATCATCGTTACACCAAAACCTGAAGTAATTCATATTCCTCCTAAGGACAAATGCAAAGATGATGATGACCATCTAAAAAAAGAAAGAGAAAGATATGAAGGAAAATTTCACATTTCAATTACTCTCTAGCGTATCATAAAAAGGGGGTGGGGCTGTCCAAAAAGAACTGTCATGCTGAATTTATTTCAGCATCTATGCCAAATATAATGTAGAGATCCCGAAATAAATTCGGGCTGACACTAAGATTGGAACTTATTAGACAGCCCTTTTTTTCTTCACTAAAAATTTTTAGAAGGAAGTTCCGTCTTTATCATAATCGCATTCTGCAGTAACAACTTGTCCGTCAGAAAGAAGAACTTCTGCAACGTAAACATATTTTTCCGTATCAAAATAAAGTTTTTTTTCTATAACTTCAGATTTATCTTCATATTTATACACAGGTATTGTATATCCTGTCCAGAAATACTGATTTTTAGTAATCATTTTTATTTCATTGTCTTCATCTGCAAGGTACGCAAAATACAAGCCAAAAGGAGAAAGAATATAACATTCTGGATTAATACCGTTATCAGAAAAGTATTCTTCTATACGCTCTTCTGCTGTAAGCCCAACGACTTTTATACCATTTTCAAATTTTCGCATTCTTTTACCGCCGATAATTTCAAAACGAGCATAATTTGGAAAGACTCTCTGTACTATCTTTGGTTTTTCATAAGTATTATTTGGAAGTCTTACTTTTATTTCTGTACAATAACCCATTTCATCTCCGTCATAATATATATATTCATTATCAATCAAATCTGTTCGGGTATAAAAGAAAGAAGCCGTATGATACAAGTTTTTAGAAACGTCTTTAGGGTCAACCAAATTTTCGTAGTAAAATTCAGGTTCATTCTGAAGCATTACAAAAAATAAATGATATTTATAATCACTGTCCCATAATGCAGAAGAAAAGCATTCCGATTCTGGAACAAAAACAAACTCCCCGGGGCGGCACGTACCAATAAATGTTTTTATACCCATATCAAAATCGAATAAATAAATATCCTGAAGATTATACCCTTTACTATTTTTTTTCTCTTCTAATACTGCAATACACTTTTTCTTATCCTCTGAATAAAAAAACTGATTAACCGTATCATCAGAAATTTCTTTTTCCAGTAATTCATCTGTAATTATTTTTTTCTTTCCAAGCTTTGTGCAAGATTCCATTTTAAATGTTACATTCGGGTTTACTTTATTTATATTATAATTGTAAGTAACAATTTCAAAAGGTTCAGGCTGATCTTCACGGTACATTTTGGAGTCATAAGTTACGGTATATTTTTCTCCTTTAACTTCTTCTTCCAAAAACTCATAACATGCAATTTTTGGTTTTCCAGAACATGACGAAAGCAACGCCAGTGCCACCACATTAATAAATAACTTTTTCATTTTAATCTCCTTTTTTGAAATTTGGATCTTTTTCGAATACATATATTTTTGTAATATCAGAAACTTCTACGTACATCTTTCCGTCTTCACCAAGTTGCCATGAATCGCGTCTTCTATTTGCTTTTACTGTATCATTAACTGATGTTGGACTTATTTCTATACAATCTTCCCCATTGAATGAAAGATAATCATTTACACCTACCCAATGTTTACAGCCAGTTTCGTTATATTCCACTTGAGCAGCTATATAATACTCTTTCCCAGATGAAATAAGTTCACCGAGTTTTTCTCCAATATCAACTTCACCGGCTACAAATTTTTCCATTTTGAGGCCGTAATTTTGACCTACTTTCCCCATATCTAATTCGCCAGTTCCTTTAGCAAAATTTGACTTTTTGTCATTTATTTTCTGAGGTGTAATATCTCTTCCTGTAGCTACCGAAACAATATTTGACATCACTGTAACAGCACAACCTTGATAACCCACAGTATCATCTGATGTTGCTTTATCTCCCAAATCTCCTAATGTTGCCTTTTTCCAAGTAGCATCATCATTCATGTGATATTCATTTTCTATTCCGACAATATCCAATCCCCATAAATCTACAAAGTTTACGGGATCCCCGCCTGCATAAGTAAACCAGTTATTTCCAGCCCTTACAGGGTCCGTGGTCTGAAAGCGGTAAATTTCCGGGATATAATCTCTGTACCCGTAATTGTAAAGATTTGTAGCATTATCAAACGCTTTACCTGTATAACCAAATACTATCTGACTGTTTCCTTGAACATTTCCATACACATCATAATTTTGAAAATGTTCTGTTTCTGCATATTCATTGTACACAGAACGGATACTGCCAAGACTGTCATTTCCATAGTACGAAACATTTGAACCGGAACTTCGTGCCACAGGTTTGCCATTTATATACAGATTGCAAAAGTCCTCATCACTTTCTGACATCACATAATTTTGGAGTCCGTCATCATCTGAAATATAACGATAGCGGCCGGAAAAGTTTTCTTCTCCTACAGAAAAATTAAAATTATCTGTAAACAATCCGTTTCCCCAAACAGGACTTTCTTTTATTGTATCAAAAGAAAAACCGTCATAAAGGTTTCGTAAAACTTTTCCATTTGATTTTCCAGTTACAAGACGCCGTCCAAAAGCATCATATGTATACCAGCCGGAAGAAACAACTTTACTGATATAATCATTCTTCATATAAGACTTCATACGATTCAGGCTGTTATAAGTATATTCTATTCTGGCAAAACGACTTTCTTCCAAAATCAGATTTCCGTTTGCATCATAATCGTATTGCACCCCGCCATTAACTTTATTACCGCTAAAAATCAGCCTGTTTTCATCATCATAAAAATATTCTATTGTTCCAAAACCAGTAGTTTTAGACTTGCAGTTTTCATTTTCATCATATGTAAATTTTTCATAAAGACACACCTGTGTAGCTGAAATGTCACACGAAAATGGAGCTACTGAATATAATGCTTTTTTAAGTTTTTCATAAAGTTGTGAATCAAGAAAAATATTAATTTCTCCAGAGGATTCCTCCATAATTTCAATCCCATTTTTTCTGGCTTCTTGAATCTGATTTTCCTTTAACTCTTCATTTGAAGTGTAATATACAGAACTCAATTTTCCGCTCTTACTGTATTCAAAAATATTTATATTTCCAAGATTATTAATTGAAGCACATTTACGTCCATTTTCATCATAGGCGTATGCTTCTCCAAATATCACTGAGCCATACGCATTTTTCTGAACAATTGAAATTACTCTTCCACTTTTATCATATTCTGTATACTGCGAAATACCATTTCCAAAAGATCTTTGAATTTCACGTCCAAGTAAATCGTAACTTAGAGTAACAGTTATTCCATTTTTAGAATCTTTTATTTCAAGTACTTCACCTTTTTTTCCATATCTATAAATAATTTTTCTATTTCCACCTTCAACAGAAGTTCTGCGTCCGGTCTTATCATAAGTATATTTTACAGTTTCATTTACACTGCTGTCTGTTACAGTATCAAGGAGGCCTGCTTTATTGTATTTATAAATAAGTTTTTCTGTATCTGTTTTTGCATCAACAATATTGAAATTCATATCTTTTTTTATTTCTATTTGAGTGCCATCTGCAAATAAAGTATTTTGAGTAAGCCCTCCGTTTTTATAAGCATAGAGTAAATCTTTTCCCTCAAAATCTTTTTTAGAAACCAGTCGACCATAGGAGTCATAAGAATAATACTGGTGGTTCCCCAAACGGTCAGTTTCTGAAAGAAGTCTGCCATAAGCATCGTAATTCCAAATATAGGAATTTCTTTTTCCATCTTTCATTACCATTTGTTTTCCATAATCACTGTAGAAATATTCTGCCTGAACAATTCCCTGCTTTGACTCCATAACAAGTCGATTTTTATTATCATAAACATAATCACTTTTACCTTCCGGTTTGGAGCTGCAGGATATCATTCTATTTTCAAGATCGTAAGTACTTTCTGTCTTTACCCCTTCTGCATTTTTAATTCTTAAGACATTTCCCGATAAATCGTAATCAAATTCTTCAAAAGTGCCGTCAGGGTATTCAATTTTTTTTACAAGATTTCTTTTATCATAAAAATATAAAGTTCTGCTTCCATATTCATCAATAAAAGATTTACGTCTCCCTAAAAAATCATACTCATATTTTTTACAGTTTCCTTCTCCATCTTCAACCATAATAATTTCATCAAAAGCATTATATTTTTTAACTGTAAAACAGATTCCACCATAATTAATTTTTTCTGATCGATTGTCGTCACTATACTCATAAATTTTGTAAGTTTCACATGAGTTTATATCCGGATAATTGCCAGTATATTCTGCTGCAATTCTATTCCAAGCGTCATATTCATAACATACAGAATAATTATTGCTCCATTTTTTTATTATATTCCCACAGTTATCATATTCCAGCGTTACAGTCTCACCGTTTGAATCAGAAAAAGACTTAAGTGCTCCGTTATTATAATAACTGCGAAAGTTATTAAGTTTATTTTCTTCCCCAAAACGGCTCAACAATCCTTCGTCGTTATATTCATATCTAATTATTCCGCCTTTTTCTCCCGTACGGGACAGAAGATTTCCACCTGGTGAATAAACCATTTCATAAACTTCACCGCATCCATCTGTAATTCTTACAACATTGCCAAAGTTTTGACTTTCAGTTTGAGTCCTGATTCCTCCAGGGCTTATTTTTGTAATTCTTCTACAATCCCCATCTAAAATTTCATATATAAACGAAGTTCGAATTTTATGTTCTTCATCTGAAGTAAAATATGCAATTTCAGAACTAAGCTGGTCGTTATTATAAATATACTCTTTTACATAATTATCATTATCTAACGGAACCGTTTCTTTTATTTTTCTGCCGTTCTGATTGTAAAAAACTTCTTTTTGAGTGATCCATTCTTTTCCATCAAACGCCATATACTTTACAGGAAGGTGCCGTTTGTCATACTCTACTTTTCTTGTTCGCTTTTCTCCAGTTAATGAATCTTCGTAAGTATAAAGATATGGATCTTTTCGGTTATTGTATTGAATGATTGTCTTTAATCCGTTTTTGGTTAATGTTTCTTCAATACTTGTACCATATTTCCATTCCTTTTCAACTTTACCATTTATTAAATATTCTTTGATTCTGTTTCTTTCATCATAAAAAAACTTTTCGGTAAGCCCTCCTCTTTTTCGTTCAGCTAAATTTCCAAATCTGTCATAGCTGTAAAAAATTTTCTGTTCCTTATGACCGAAGATTGTCTGTTCCTGAATATATCCGTTTTCTGTTAAAGTTTGTGCTACAACAACCACTCCATTCTTTTTGATTTTTAGAATATTTCCATAATCATCACGTTCATATTCAGTAATTACTCCATCGCGATTTTTGTTATAAATAATTTCACCGTATTTATCAAATTTATTTTCTTCTGTTGAACCGTCGCTATAAACTGAACTTTCACGTAATCCGACATCATTATAAAAATGTCTTATTAAATTTCCATTCTTACATTCACTTGTAAGGTTTCCTTTTTCATCATACGTATAAAGAACATGACTTCCGTCTGGCATAAACTTTTCTATCGTATTGTTTTCATCATCCAGATAATGAATTGTATTAAGTCCCTCATAGTCAGAGTACAAAACTTTTTTTTCTGAATAATCAAAATACTCCCTGTTTCCTTCTTCATCCATAGTAGAAGATACACGTTTTATTCCGTTACTGTCTGTGTCATAAAAAATTGTGATACGGCTATCGTCGGCTTTAATCAAACTAACAATATCAGAATCATCGTCATATAAAAATTTCACACCCCCATCATTATTATCTTTTACCTGAACAAGCTTACTGTTTTCGTATAAATAACTGAATGAATCTGATTTATCACGAACATTACATATTTTTGAAATATTTGAATCTGAATAAAATACATCAAATTCTTCACCAAAAGAATCTTTTATTTTTGATATTTTCCCATCGGACATTCTTTCAATTAATACATAATTTCCATTTCTGTCTGCCATTTTTACTAAAAGACCGTTTTCCAAAAACTCATAAACGGAACCATCTCTATAAATGCAAACATAAGAGGAGTCATCAGTTTTTTTGATTTCCAGAATATTTTTTTCGGTTGCATCAGATGGAGTCCATTTTTTTTCAGAAACCTTTTCCATTGAATGTGGAGTACCATTCTCATCAATATAATTGATTTTCCCAAATCCAATTGACGTGTAATATTCTGGTGTATATGGAAATACTGAATCGCTGTTTCTATTTATGATTTTATGATTATTCTCTATAAGGATTTCTTTTTCTTTTTTTGTATTTTTTAATTCTTCTATGTCACTATTTAATTTTTCCAGATAGTTAATATCATCTTCAATTGTGTGTAAAGCATTTTTATAAAAGGCAAGGTTATCTTCCTGTATTTTTACATACTCTGCTAATTCTTCTCTTTCCCCCTCTAATTCACCCCCTAATCTTTCATACTCATCCAGCATATTATTCATTGATGTTGAAGCCTGAAGGGCAGCCTCTGTTTCTTTTATTTTAAACTGCAATTCTTCTTTTGACTTTTCTACATCCAGTTCTGATATTACATAATATTTTAGCAATTCTTCTGGTAAAGCTTCATATTCCTTTTCAAGTTCAATTATTATTTCTTCATACTCCTGAACTAAATCTTCCTGTTCTTTATCAACTCCAAAAATAAGACGTGCATCAAGATTTGTAACCCATCCAGTGCCAAAAGATCCGCATATTTTTCTGTCTGATTTATAATTTCTTTTAATTCCAAAATTATTTTTCAGCTTAAAATCAATTTCGTTCTGGATATATTTACCAACAGATATTTGAACAGGATCTCCTTCTACAGCCGAATTTTCTTCTTTCGAAACTTCTTTCAATGCATCATTATTTTCTTTTATTTTTTCGGTTGCGTCCTTTTCTTTTTCCTTAACAGCATTTTCTTTTTCTTTTGCTTTAGCTTTTGTTTGATTGGAAGGAGATTG
>JABUUX010000323.1 GCA_021442965.1 Treponema sp. | reverse complement strand
CCTGAAATTTATTCTGACATTCATAGTGCCAGAAAAAAACTTGAAGAAGGTCAAACAGTTGTTGTAAAGCCTCTGGGACTGCATTCAGGTTACGGTGTAGAAATTCTTGATAAAACAGGAATAAATCGTCTGGAGAAGTATGCAATACAGGCTTCTGAACTAAAAAACCGCACTTTACGAATTATGGAAATAGAAAATAAAGGCGTAATGTTTACGGAAGCTGTATCTGGAACTGAATATAGCGCTGACTGTTTTTTTTATAAAGGAAAAGTTGTGCCTGTAAGAATATGCCGTAAAAAAATTATTATTATTAACGACAAGCCTTGTACTGCGGTTTATGAACTTATTTCAGAAGCAGACTGTGAATACATTAAATATGCAGAAATTCTAAATAAATGGGTTAAAGCACTTTTTACGGATGATAATATCAGTTTTGCTCAGTTTGATTTTATAGACAATCATAAAGGCAGAATTGTGCCTATAGATTTTGCAACCCGTGTTGGAGGCGGTATTTCTGACCTTCTGATAGAAACAAAAAGCAATCCTTATGCAGTAAGCATCAAAAGAGCTTTTGGTATGGAAATTTTACAGGAATTTCCATCTTTAGCGCAGTATAATTATCTTCCTCGGGTTACAGGTTATATAAAAGATGATTCCTATAATATTTTGCAGGGGAAAAAACGGGTTTTTAAGAAAAAAGGGGATTATGTTATTTCAAATCCTTCCAGTGTGGGAAGCCGGGCCGCAATTGTTATTACAGAGATGAAAAAAGAGTTTGATATTCAAAAATTAATTTTGGGGGAAAAATATATTACGCCCAGAGGATTATGAAAAAAATAGAGATTTTAGAAATTTTTTACAAAATTCTTTACAAAAAACTAAAAGCAAATTACCATTTTTAATGAACTGAGCCCGTTAAACGCGTCGTATAAGAGAATTATAACCGTCTAATGAATAACGGAAGGATAAGAAGCATGATAAAACCTGACGAAGAACGAACTAAATATATTCTGGAGCTCCTGATTAATGACGAGTTTGATTATGTATGGTTTGCAGACTCTTTTACGTATGAGTATGAGTTCCATGTTAATGAAAGTGCCAGATATTTAAATATTCCGGAAACTGGTAATGCCCTGGAAGTTCTGAATACTGTCAGAAAAGAAATGGTTCCTGAAGAAGGGCTTAAGAAATATGACAGATTATTTTCTTCTAAACGAATTATCAGAAGATTAAAAAGAAAAAAAACATTTGAAGAAAAATTTCGTTTTAGAAATGGAAATGCAGTCGTAAAAATTTTTCTTTACAAAGACAGACCTAATGAAATTTTAATTTGTGCAAAGTTTCTTGAAGATGATGACGCAGAAATTGATTTTAATCTTCCTGAAGCTCTGATAATTATGGAGCTGGATCACAGAAAACATTTTAAAATCCGAAATGTGAATGAAGGGGTAGGAAATGTTTTGGGAAGTTCACTCCTGAAGTTTTCTGAAATTTACAAAAATGAAGCATTTGTAGGATTTTATCCTGAAGACCGTGTCAGAGCGGAACAGCTTTTTTTGGAACATGCAAAGGACGATGATTCCTTTGAAGAAGAATTCCGTGTGGGAGTAGACGGAAATAATTACCACTGGATTCATTTTTCTGTGCGCGTTAAAAAATTTAACAGATCATTCTTTTATTTTATTACAATACAGCAAAGTTTAAAAAAAGAGGTTATTAAGGAGTCAGAAAAAACTTATATAAAAGAAAATCTTCGTGGAAAAGTTCATGCTTTTGATGTGGATTTAATTACCCGAACGGCTCATATTGGGCTTGAAATGGTCAAATATTATGAGATGGATTCTACTGTTTATGATTTTCCTGAACCTTTTGTAAGAAGAAAATTTATTCATCCGGATGATGTGGAAAAACTCAGGTCTTCTATGAAAGCCCTTATTAACGGTTCCATGCAGGAAGAGTTCAATATTCGTGTAAAGAATTATAATAAAAATGAATATGTTTGGAGGCGAGTAAATTTTACAACTGTATTTGATGATAACGGAAAAGCTGTTCGTGCTGTAGGTTATTCAGAAGATATAAGTTTTCTTAAAGACCAGGAAGAAAGATTCATGAGCATTTTGGAAATGTGCGGATTTATGACCTGGGATTTAAATGTAGAAAAAAAATATATCATTAACGCAACAAAACTTAAGGAAGCTACCGGTCTTACAGATGAGTTTTTGTCCGATGTTCCAGAAGGTCTTATTAGGGCCGGGAATATCCACCCTGATGATGTAGAAATAATCCGAAATATTCATAAGCAGGTAGATAACGGGGAAAAATTTCAGGAATGTGAGTTCCGTGGAAAAAATATGGATACCGGAAAATACACCTGGTATAAACTCCGGTACACTCTTATTACCGATGAAAATGGAAGAGTTCTTTATGCCATTGGTGCTGCAAGTGATATAAACGATCAGAAACTGCAGGAATTGAGTTATGAATACGAAGCAAAAACTCTTTACGAAATGCAGGGTGATACTCTAATAGATAAATGCTGTGTAAATACCACAAAAGATATGTTTTTGAATTACGCGGCAAAAAACTCACACAATCGTTCATGGACTAAGCGGAAGTATTCAGAAGTAATTCGGGAGATGATGTACTACTGTGCCAATGAAAAGAATGCAAAATTGTTTTGGGATAAAATGAGTCGTGAAAATCTTTTGTCATTCTTTGAACAGGGAAATAAGACTTTTTCTTTTACATTCAGAAGATATGATTCACATTCACATTTGCAGTGGGTTTCTATAAAGGTAAATATGTATCAGGATCCTAAGACTTCTGATATTATCTGTTTTATTTATACTTATGACATTAACAGAAAAAAACTCAGTCAGGAAGCAATGGAGCTTATAGGTATTGCCGGCTTTGATGTAGTAGGTGTTATAGATATTAATGATGGCAGTGCAATTATTCTGCATGATAATGACATTTTGTCGCGTGTTCCTAACTGGGACTGCGGAGATTATGACGGATATTTTGAACGTTTTGCAGAAAAAATCAGGCCGAATTTGGATTCTGACGATGATTACAAGATTATACATGATAAGATAAAAATTGCTTCGTTGGAAAAAGAACTTAGTAATGCTCAAAGTTATGAAGTCCTTATAAAATATCACAAACGCGAAAATGGAAATCTGCAAGTGTATAGAATTACATTCCGATATCTGGATGAAGAAAGGTCTTCTATTGTTTTTTGTATGTCGAATATTACTACGGCTATTGCAGAAGAGCGTGAAAGAGAAAATATACTGAAAGAGGCTTTGTCCCGTGCAAATATTGCGTCACGTGCAAAAACAGACTTCCTGGCCCGAATGAGCCACGATATACGAACTCCACTGAATGGTATTATGGGTATGACGCAGATTGCTTTGGAAGAAAATGATCCTGATTTGATTCATGAGTACCTTGAAAAAATAGATACATCCAGTCATTTTCTTCTGGGGCTTTTGAATGACATTCTGGATATGAGTAAGATTGAACAGGGAGTAATTAATCTGGAAGAAGATGTGTACAGTCTTTCAGAATTCCGGGATAATCTGGATTCAATTATTGTTCCTCTTTGCCGCAATAAAGATATTACTCTTAATGTAAAAATTGACGGAGATTGTTCTTTTGTTACAGATAAGCAGAAATTTAATCAGATATTCTTTAACCTTCTTTCAAATTCTGTAAAGTTTACTGCTGTTGGTGGGAAGATTGATGTTATTTCAGAAAATCAAAAAATTGAAAACGGAAAACTGGAAATAGATTTTATAGTCCGCGATTACGGCTGCGGTATGTCAGAAGAATTCCAAAAGCACATGTTTGAAGCTTTTACGCAGGAAAAAAATGCTATGACTCCTTCGTCTGCAGGAACAGGGCTTGGACTGGCTATAGTAAAATCGCTGGTAGAAAAAATGGGTGGAACAATCAGCGTATGGAGTTCTGTAAAAGAGGATGATCACGGAACTAAAACTACAGTTCATTGTTCTCTTAAGGTTGCAGAATCTTAGAGCGATTCAATCAGTGCATAAATGATTTTATCTGCCAGGCGGACAAGGAAATTCGATTTTTTTACAGTGCGGTCAGCTACAAGTGGAACTGAGTCCAAAGTATAATCTTCAAGAATAAAATCTACAGAACCCAAAACATCTCCGTAAGAAATATCACCTTTCAGATAACTTGGAATATTGGTAACTACTTTTACATTTTGTACAGAATCTTCGGGGCTTTCGCCTTTTATAAATGGAACTGTAATAGAACCGGGATTAAAAGCCGGAACAAGTTGAACTCCAATTTCTTTTCCTCCGCAGGTTCTAAGAAAATAAGGTTTTACCCTGGTCATATCTTTGTAGTCTGCAAAAGAACTGAAAGCCCAATCCATCAAAACTTTTCCGTCATGAATGCGTCCTTCGTTTCCGTCTTTTGGATTTTTTCCAGGTCCCTTCATCGTTACAGAAAGAAAACGGGTGCCGTGTCTTTTTGCAGTTAGTGCAAGGTTGTAGCCGCTTTCGTCTATGTAGCCTGTTTTTAATCCGTCACAGCCGTCCATTACTCCAAGAAGTGGATTTGTGTTTCTTTGGGTAATTGGCATTGTAATAGTTTCCGGGAATCCTTCTGAAAAATCCTGGCTCTTTACTCTATATCCATTTGTCAGATTACTTTGTTTAGGGTAAGTAAAACTTTGCAGGCTGTGAAAATTTTCAAGGCTTTCAGGATGCTGGTTTATGTAAATAGTACTGAATGCAGCCATTTCACGAGCGGTAGTTCGATTCAGTTCTGAGTACCCTGAACTTTCTACAAAGTGTGTATTTTTAAGTCCGTAATAATCTGCTGTCTGATTCATGGCTTGAACAAAATCATCCATGTTGCCAAAAAGAATGTAGGCAAGTGCGTAAGCAGCATCATTTCCCGAAGCAACAGAAAGACCTGAAAGAAGTTCTGCAACTGAAAGTTTCTGGTTGTTCCCTAAAAACATAAGTGAAGAGTGGGGTGGCATATTACAAGCCCAGCTTTCTTTGGGTGGAACGATTTCAGTCTGGTAAGATATTTTTCCCTGTGCTACGGCATTGTCTACAACATACATGGAAAATAATTTTGTCATAGAAGCTGGAGGAATAATCTGATCCGAGTTTTTTTCATAAAGAATGTTTCCGTTTGATGTGTCAATAACGATTGCACTTTCGCATAAAAGTTCCAGACTTGAAGGAGTAAGTGTGTAGGGTAGGGTTTTTAAAATCTGATTTCTGGAAGAATACTTAGTTTTAAGAAAAGAATTTAATTCCAATTCCTGTTCATAAGTAAGTGGAACAGCACTGTCACATTGTGAAATTTTTACAGCTCTTACTGTTGTGAAAATTCCAAAAGAAAAAATAAGGACAGCGGGTGTAAGTATAAGTGAAAGTTTTACGCAGCGTTTCATTTTATGTCCAGTTTAAAAACTTAATAGTGCATCTGCCAGAGTTATAGCGGCCATCGCTTCAACTACAGGAACGATGCGCGGAGCAAGACATACATCATGCCGGCCTTTTATTTCTAAATCGGTATTTTCATAGCCTGTTTTAGTTTTTGATACAGTTTGTTGTTTAATGTAAATACTTGGGACTGGTTTTACAGCAACACGGAAAACTATGTCATTTCCGTTTGAAATGCCACCAAGTATTCCTCCTGCATTGTTTGTAGAGAAAAATACATTTTTGCCGTCTGTTCGCATTGCGTCATTATTCATACTTCCAGTCATATCTGAGGCTTCAAATCCGCTTCCAAACTCAATGCCTTTTACAGCTCCTATAGATAGCATGGCATGTGAAAGCATGGCATCTAGTTTGTCAAAAACAGGTTCCCCAAGTCCTGCGGGAACTCCTTTTATGCAGCATTCAATAACAGCTCCGGCTGAATCGCCCTGTTTTCGAATTTCTTCAATTTTTGCCTGCATTCTGGAGGCGGCTTCAGAATCTGCGGCACGAAGAGGATTCTGTTCTATTTCGTCATAGTTTATGTGATTTACTTTGATGCCGGCTGCACGTATTGTGTAGGCTTTAAGTGAAATGCCTTTTTCTTCAAGAATTGCTGTTGCAATGGCACCTGCGGCAACACGGGCTGCAGTTTCACGGCCAGAAGAACGACCTCCTCCTCTGTAATCCCTAAATCCGAATTTTTTGTCATAAGTATAATCTGCATGACCTGGTCTGTATGTGTATTCAAGATTTCCGTAATCCTGGGAATGCTGGGAGGTATTTTTTATTATCATGGATATAGGAGTTCCCAAGGTGAGCCCGTCTTTTATTCCGGAAAGAATTTCTACAAGATCGGCTTCTTTTCTGGATGTAACACAGGTGTTGTTTTTTTCTTCAGGATTATGGTTTCCGGGCCTTCGTCGGTTTAACGCGGCTTGAATTTTTTTTGAATCAATTTTTATATTTGAAGGGCAGCCGTCTACAATGCAGCCAAGCCCATCCCCGTGACTTTCGCCAAAAGTTGTTACTGTGAAGTTTTTTCCAAAAGAATTTCTACTCATGTGTGCATTTTAATAGTTTACCGACCTTTATGGAAGAATGATTTTTAAAGGAAAAAATGCCCGCCAGCCACAGAGTTTATTTTAATTGTCTTTATATATTGTTTGATTTTTACCGTTACGTTTTCCCCAGTAAAGGCGGTTATCGGCTTTATCTATAAGCTGGTGGATAGGAAGGTTCGGTTCAGAAAATGCACAACCGGAAGTGACCGTAATGGAAAAAGAAATCTTTTTAGCAGGATAATTGAATTTAATTTTAGAAATATCGTGCCGGATTTTATTAACCTTTGAAATAAAGGCTTCCGGATTTGATCCGAACTGGTCTATTATAAGAAATTCTTCACCTCCCCAACGGCAAGGAATTGTAGTTTCTGTTGAGTATGTTTTTAAGATTTTACCAATGGCTTTAAGAACATCATCTCCAATATTGTGACCGTAAGTATCATTTATAATTTTAAAGTCATCAATATCAAGAATACAAACTGCGTACGGAGTTTTGAAAATAGACCAGTCTTCCCGAACTGAATCAAAATGTGTTCGTATGGCATGGCGATTGAACAGTTGTGTAAGCTCATCAATGTCTGCTTTGTGTTTAAGAATTTTCATCGAGTCTTTTAGTTTTTTTGAGAAAATACTTGAAATAAAAATGGCTACCACAAAGGCTATGGCTGCATTTGTTTGAGAAACAACAAGTAAGTTTTGGTGTGACATTATTCTGAGGGGAGATTTTAAATTACACCAGATAAGCAAAAAAGAATAAACCAGTATAGATCCCAAAGTAAGAAGATGTTTCATCAGTTGTTCTTTTTTGTAGTCTTCTTCATGGTAGTGAAGAAATGAAGCAACAATAGTAACGAAACAGAAATTCTGAAATCCGGCTTCCCATCCCAAATAGATTCCTGAAACAGTAGCCTGAAAAAGTAGCCCGTTCATAATGAGAAACAGAATTATTATGGATCTTTTTTCGTCTTCATGTTTTTTGGTAGTGATTTCAATAATTGCGTAAAATATAAAACTCAGTACGTTCTGAAGTACAAGAAAAAGATCTTTCAGATAAAAGGCTGAAATTGCTGTAATCAGAATATGAGCAAAAAGAGTAACAAACAGGATTTTTTTAACAAGTTTTAAGTTCTTGATGAAAGTAATCATTTTAATAACAAGCTTACTCTATTATTTTACTTTTTTGAGGTTATAAAAACAATAGAAAAAAGTGAAAGCAATAGAAAGCATTTAAAAGCAAATATGGCTGGATTTTTCTTTTTTGGGCTAAATGACAATTTTATTCCAATTCACTATAATAGTAGGAACATTTTTTTAGAGGAAGGATGACTGAATTATGAAAGCAATTGAAATGGAAAAGGCTTACGACCCGAAGACTTTTGAGGATCGT
>JABUUX010000127.1 GCA_021442965.1 Treponema sp. | reverse complement strand
CAGCATTATCCTTTTGAAAACAAAGAATTTTTTGAAAGTCATTTCCCGGCAAACTTTATTTCGGAAGGTCTTGACCAGACTAGAGGATGGTTTTATACCCTTACAATTCTTGCAAGTCATCTGTTTGATAAGCCTGCGTTCAAAAATTGTATAGTAAATGGTCTTGTCCTTGCAGAAGACGGACGCAAAATGTCTAAATCGCTTAAAAACTATACAGATCCTGTAGAAGCAATTAATAAATTTGGAGCAGATTCACTTCGTCTTTTCTTGATTCACAGTGCTGTTGTTAAAGCCGACGATCTTCGTTATTCAGATGATGGCGTTCGTGATGTAATTAAAAATATAATAATTCCGCTTTGGTCTGGATATTCTTTCTTTATTCAGTATGCAAATATTGACGGAGTAACTTGTACTGGTCATGAATTTGATTCTAAACTTCCCGAAAATGCTTTGGATCGTTGGATTCTTTCTGTTACTCAAAAGATGGTAATGGATGTAACAAATGCTTTAGATGATTATGATTTAAGTGCGGCAATTGATCCTTTGATTTCATTTATTGATCAGATTAATAACTGGTATATCCGTCGTAACCGTCGCCGTTTTTGGAAATCTGGTAATGATAATGATAAACTTGAAGCCTATGCATCCCTTTATTATGCTCTTAAAACTTTCTGTAAGGTTGCAGCTCCTGTAATTCCGTTTATTACAGAGACAATGTATCAGAATTTTAAAACTGAGACTGATGCTGAGTCTGTACATTTATGTGATTATCCAGTTTATAATGAAAAAATGAGAGATACGGAATTGGAATTCCGTATGAGCACAGTTCAAAAGGCTGTATCTATGGGTCGTTCTCTCCGTAATCAGTTTAATCTAAAAAATCGACAGCCTCTTGCCAGTTGTCAGCTTGTTACACGAAATGAGGAAGAGCGTTCAGTTTTAGCTGATATGCAGGATACAATTAGTGAAGAACTTAATGTAAAACAAGTTATTTTCCATGATAAGGAAGATGAACTGGTTGAATATAAAGCGAAAGCTAATTTTAAGGTAATGGGAAAAGAACTGGGAGCTAAGATGAAAGCTGCAGCTGGAATTATTATGACTCTCACAAGTGAACAAATTGAACAAGTTTTGAACGGCAATTCTCTTGTAATTGATGTTGAAGGTCAGGATGTTGAACTGACAGAAGAAAAACTTATTGTTGAACGTATTGAGAAAGAGGACTTGAAAGTTGTTAATGAAGGAACTCTTACAGTTGCATTGGATACTAAAGTTACTGACGAACTTAAAAAAGAAGGATACGTCCGTGATCTTATTCGTGGTATTCAAAATTTGAGAAAAGATTCTGGTTTTAATGTAACTGATAGGATTAAACTTTCTGTAAGTGGAGATTCAGAATTAAAATCAGCTTTTGAAGTTTTTGAATCAATGATTTCAGGTGAAGTTCTTTCTGAAAATTCTTCTTGGGTTGAAAGTCTTTCTGGAGGAAGCTTTGTAGATGCAGATGATAAATCTTGGAGTATTAAAGTTGAGAAAATCTAACTTTACCCAAAGTATCTTCCATTCTGTATTTCATCTTTTGGGATTTTTCTGTGTATTTATTTTGTTTTCTTGTAAATCTGTGCCGCAAGGGAATTTTGTAATACCTTTGGACTTACTGGATGGTGAAAATGCATTTTATCTTTCAGTACCATCTAGTGCTGATCCAGAACTGGTTTCAAAAATTATTCAAAATAATGCGTCTATTACTAAAAAAGATGCTGATACAGCTGTAACCCGTATTCAAAAAATTTATCTTGGCATGACCAGTAATAAAAAAGTTTATACTTATCAGGCTGCTGTTGAATGTAATATTCCTGCATCTTTTGTACCTAAACTTTTTTCAAAGAAAAATGGTTTTTCTAAATCTCAATATATTTCTTATAATACAAAGAAATATGATTTATATGATTCCTCAAAAGTAAAACTTTCTTTTCCTGATTCTTCTACTCTTGTTTTAGGAAGAAATATAGAGAATATGCTTGATACGTATACTTTGTATTCAAATCCTTCTTCAGATAATATTCTTATAGGAAATCCTTATATCGAAGATGAATTTTACGATTTTCTTTATAGTGCAAAAGATTCTATTCGTTTTTATGCAAATAAACCACAAAGTTTTCTTTCTCTTTTAACTGGCAGCAATCTTGATTTGAAACTTTCTTATGTTACTGGTGAAATGAGTACAGATCCAGATAGTAGTACTCAGTATATATTAGATTTAGAATTTGAGTTCGCTAAAGAAAGATATGTAAAAACAGGTAAAGCTTTATTAACTCTTGCTTTTGGATTAACAAATTCTCAATCAGAAATGATTAGTCCTACCAAATTAAAGATTTCTGGTATAAAATTAAATAAATCTCAGTTATATAAAATGATTACTTTTTAATGAAAGACGTACTCATTTATGACTGATATTTAATATAGATTAACAGGAGAATAAAATGTCTAATGATAAAATTATTCTAAAAGCAGAGGACCTTGATGGTTATCTTACAGAAAAAGATCAGTCTGATTTGAAAAAACTTGATAATTTGTTTAATGAAACTATGCAATATTTTGACCCTCTCAATAAAGAAAAAGTAATTACACAATATGATTTGCTAGGTCATACTATGCAAGAAATATGTAAAGACCATCCTCAAATTCAGGTTTATTCTTTTGTTACCGAAGAAGGAGCTCATGCAGAGGCTAGTCATGTAATTTCTAAACTTAGAGATATAAATACAGATCATCAAGAATTTATGTATTATTCTCAAAGAGCTTATGAGATGCTTTTTCGTATGGCCTATACAGATAAAAGAACTGATAAAAAAAGTCATATTTTTGTACAGACTCCGGTTAATTTTCCTGTTCAAAATTATGCTGTTCATAAGATTCCAGATGTTCAATCTCAAGTAAATAATTCTGTAATGTGTGTAATGCTTCGTGGAGCTCTTCTTCCTAGTATGATAATGTCAAAAGAGATTCAGGAATATTCTGACAACTATATTACTCCTTTTGCTTTGTTTAAAATCAGTCGAAATGATTCAAAGAAAGAAAATGATATGGAATATATACTTGATTTAAAAAAATCATTTTTTAACCTGGAGCAACTTGATGGTAAAGATTTAATTTTTGCGGATCCTATGAATGCTACAGGGGGATCGCTGGTTACTGTTGTAAAATATCTTCAAAGTCAAGGAGTAAAACCTAAATCAATTAAATTTTTTAATACAATTTCAACATTAAAAGGTTCCATTCGTGTAACTCGTGCTCTTGAAAATTGTACGTGTTATACACTTTGGGTTGATCCTGTTATGAATGAAAAAGCTTATATTATGCCGGGGCTAGGGGATGCAGGGGACCGTCTTAATGGTTGTGATTCTAAAGATGCCCCAAGAAATATTATGCAGCTTGTCGCAGATTATGGACATAATATTGCAGGACTTTATCGGTCTCAGTTATTTGAAATTGAAAAAACAGTACTTGGTTAATGAAAAAATTACTTTTTCTTTCTATTAGTTTAATTTTTTTCTCATGTGCTTCTTCATCTTTTTTTGTTCCGGGGTCGGGGATTCGTACAGCACAGTCTTTATATTCAGAATATCTTTCTATAGCTGATTCTTATCTGGAATTGAAACAGTATGATAAGGCAGAGAAGTATTATCTAAAGGCACGAAATTCTAAAGAGTTATATTGGGGGGCAACTGAAAAGCTTGCTAGAATTTATGGATTACAAGGGAAATGGGAAGATGCTGAAAGGGAATACAAAGTATTAATAAAACGAGATCCTGATAATATTAATTTAAAAGAGGCATTAGCATATATTTATGCAATGGAAGGCAATTTTGATTTTGCACTGAATGATTATTCTAATTTATTAAATTCAAATCCTGACAGTCAGGAATTAAATGAGAATTATCTTATAATTTTGATTTCAGCTGGGAAAAATGAAGATGCACTTGATTTTTTATTGACTTTTGAAGAAAAATTTCCTGATAATTCAAATTTACAAACATATCATTCAAAACTTGAACAAATTAAAGATACCGAAGAAACAGGAGAACAAGATTCAGATGATATAAATGAAAAAGATATCTCTGAATCTGTTTTTACTGAGACTTCATTAGAAGACTTAAATTTAAATTAATTTTAAGACAGCAATTCTTAAGATGTACTGTCCATAAATTGCATATATTTTTCTGTATTTACACGGAATGCAATTATTGGACTTTCTTTATTTTCTGAGGCATGTTCACAGGCTGCGTCTGCTTCCTTTAAAAGTCTTTCGCTTGATACCATTCTTATAGTCTTAGCAGACAGACCAATGTAACAGAATCCATTTTCTTTATTTACTATTTTACTAATTTCTGTATGGAGTTTATCTGCAAAAGGAAGAGCATCGTCTATGTTCATGTTTGTTTTTATAGCGGCAAAAGAATCATCTTTATATTCAAATATCATATCTTTAAACTGGAAGGAATCGATAAGGAGTTTTGAAATTTCTTTTATTGCATCACAATCTCGTTTTATATTTTGTAGTTTTATTATAAATAGGGTCATGTCAAATTCAGAAGATGATGCTCTTACTAATTCGTTATCAAGTCGTGTCTGTAAATATGTCTCCCAGCAAAATCCTGTTAATGGAGAATATAGTCCTGAGGGTGAAGTAACATCAATTTCAACAGGTTTTGATTCATCTAGAGGAAGTTCGACATTATTTTCTTCAATTTTATTTTCTTCGGGAACTTCAAGTACAGGGATATTATAAGTTTCAAATTCACCTTGCATAGAAGAATCAATTCCTTCTGCGGAAATTATATTATTGCTTTCTACATCAAAAGAATCTTTGGATGCAGATGTTTGAGTTTCAGATTCTATAGGATTTATATTAATATTTTCTTTTTCATTATTTTCTATTTTTATTTTGTCAGATACATCAGTTTTATTGTCGTTTTCTTCTGTTAGGCCTTTGTAAATAATTAGCCCTATTGTAAGTATTGTAAAAAATAGGACAATTAAAAAAGATGTTCGTGCATAAGTTGATATTGTAACAGGTCTGATAGTGTACAACGCTGCAAAAAGTGAAACGTTTATTCCATCTATTACAAATGAATCAAACTTGAGCCTAATCATTTTTGTATTATTTTCAGGAATTTGCTGATTTCCAGGTGTTTTGTAAATTTCATTTCCATTTACTTTTATTATTAAATATGCAAAATCATCTTCAGATCCAATAATTTGAGATAAATCAGAAGAAGAAAGGAAACCTCTGGAATTATATATAGATATTCCAGATTTAACTTTACCCTTTAATTCAGAGTATCTTTCTTCTGTTCTATGAAATCCATTGTTATATTCATTAAATATCCCAATTCCGAATAAAGTAACAGCACCAACAAAAATAATTGAAACAATAATAGAGTAAATTGTAATAAAAATGTTTTTTTTCATAATTTTAATAACCTTAATAATTGGGTACAGGCAAGGTTTAAGATTTCTTCAGTTTTTTTATCAGAATTTTTTCTTCTGTAAAATGCCATAGCAGGTAATATAGCTTTTATAAGCTTATTATTCGAAGAAATACTTAAAAATTTATTGTCTGTTATATTTTTTAAAACAATGCTTTTAAAATTCTCTATATTTGGAGTTTTAAAAAACAATCCATCATTTATATTGTCGACTTTATTTTCAATTACATAAATATTTTGTTCCTTTTTGAAAATTATATTTTTATTTGAAAGGTATTCTAAAAAAGAGTTTCTATAAGATTCCAGAACTTCGGTTGTAGTAATTTGTTTGTTTTTTAGTAAATCAGTTCTATACATTAATTTAGAAAAAGTTTTTTCTGAAGAATTAATTTTATTTGAATTTTTATTATATAAGATATCTAAATAGGTTCCTTTTGCATAACATTTATTATCAAGATAAGAAAAATCAGCTCCCCAAACTTCTATTTTTTTAAATCCCATTTGAAATGCAATATCTAAAGCTGAAATTGTTACTGTGCCTGCTCCTGAATAGATATAAGGAGATAATTCATTACCTGAATCTAATAAATTTGAAAGAGGGTGCCCGTCTCTAAAAAAAATGATTTTATTTGTGTTTTTTTTTGTTTTCCTTACTAGGCTTGAATTACTAGACCAATCAAAAAAGAAAATTGTTGAATTGTCTGTTGGTGTCATAAAATGGTTTAATGATGTCATTTGACCATCCAAACTAACAACTGCGTCAATAAAAATATTATTTTTTTTCGCAGAAAGATATGCTGTGTCTGTAGCTATAACATAATATAAGTCTCTTTTATATTTTAATTTTTGTAAATTTAAATCTAAACTTGGACCTGCTGCAAGAATAACACATATCTTATTTATATCAGCTGTTATTTCAAAAGATTTTTGTTTCAGATTTAAATTTGAAATTATATTCTTCTGCCAAATTTTCCCAAAATGTGATTGAACAGAATAATCTTTTGAAATTGAATTAAGTGCATTTTTGATTTCATTTTTTATATATATTAAATATTCAGGAAACTCAGTAGAGTAGTTTGTTTGTTCAATAATTCGCATATTTCCGTAAAGGGCTGGAAAATATGAATTAATTATTTCTTTATATAAGTCTTCTTTGGGAATGATATGAATTCTATTATCATATGATAACTTTTTTATTTCATTGATTGACTTTAAGAAAAGTATATCTTCACTTGAATATTCAACAACAATAATAATAGCATCAGGAAGTCTGGTTGCAATTTCATTTAATAATAGACCTGAGCCACATCCTATTAATATTATAAATTTTTCAGAAACATTTAATGATATGAATTTTCTTATTGCATCAGCTTGTGGATTATATCTGGATTCAATTGTTTTTCCGCTTTGTAATACAGGTATTGTAATACCAGTTTTTGAAATTATTTTTTCTTTGTATATTGTCTGCATATTTTCCTTATGAGTAACAAATTTTCTTCTAAAAGACTTTTTTGATGTTTATTTCTTTGATTTTCGTCAATAGAATGTGTAAAATTTAGGTATTCTGTAGGAAAGCAGTTTTTTAACCATTTTTCTGAAGAATTAATGTTATTAATATAGTTTAAGATTCTTTCTTTTCTAATTTCTGACGGTATAACTTCAACTTTTTCAAATTCTGGTTTTTCCCCTGATAGGTTAATTGTACTAAGTTTGGAAGGATCTATATCTTTGATATTGCCCAAATTATTTTTTGGACTTTTTATAATTCTAAATACTTTATTTGTTAAATTCTGATTTTTAAACCAGTCCTCATATATTTTTAATGAATTTTTTTGGTTTGAAAATTCTTTTAATGAGCTTCTTTTTTCTGATGAAAATATTTTTGAATCTTTTATAGAATCAATTAGTTCAAGAGAGTTTGGCTGCAAATGTTGAAATCCTTTGGCAGTAAAAAGATCAAGTCCACAAAAATAAATGATACTAGAGGTAAGAGAAAGTGCTAAATATAAAGCTGTCCCGCTTACTGTGCCGCATCTAAGAGCATTTGTAAAAACAATTCCAGAAGTATTTACTATTTCTGATTCAATTCCATCTCCATAATTTAATGGTAGAATATTTGATTTTGATAAAATGTTTGAAGGACAATTTCCTTCAAAAGAAAGTGCTAGAATTGTCTTTCCAAAGATTTTTGAGATTTCAGAAATATGTTTCTGAGCCCAAAAACCTCCGTCCGTTGAAATACATATACTTGGAATTATTCCATTATTGATCAAAGGAAAAATAGCTGAAGAAACTGCAATAATAAATACGTTTTTTTGTTCTTTTAAAAATTGAATAGTGTCAGATAGACTGGGGCCTGAAGCACAAATAAAAATTGGAGATGTTCCGGATTTTTTAATTTTAAAACAGTTATTAATCTTGACTGTATTTTTTATAGAATTTAATAT
>JABUUX010000365.1 GCA_021442965.1 Treponema sp. | reverse complement strand
GCATTGAAACAGAGTCAGAATTATTTGAAGAACCTGGTAAGGATGTAAAATTATTCTTCTGGAACAAAATCATCAGGATATTCAGCTGTATGGTATACGTTCTGAACATCATCGTTATCTTCAAGCTTATCAATCATTTTCTGAACTTTTGCAGCTGTTTCAGCATCTACTGCTGTATATGCATCAGGAACCATGGCCACTTCAGCAGAAAGTGATTCATAACCTTTTTCATTAAGTGCATCAAGAACATCAGCAAAAGTATCTGGGGTAGTAGTAACAGTAATTACACCGTCCTCATTAACGATATCATCAGCACCAGCTTCAAGAGCAACTTCCATAAGTTCATCTTCAGAAACTTTTTCTGCATCGTAAGCAATCTGACCCTTTCTCTGGAACATACGGCTTACTGAACCTGTAGTACCAAGATTTCCACCAGATTTGCTGAAAATATTTCGAACATCAGCTGCAGCACGGTTTTTGTTATCTGTAAGAACTTCAACCATTACAGCAACACCACCAGGAGCATATCCTTCATAAAGATATTCTTCGTATGCTGCTCCGCCATCTTCACCAGTTCCTTTTTTAATAGCACGTTCAATATTATCTTTTGGCATGTTAGCAGCACGTGCTTTAAGAATTACTGTACGAAGGCGTGGATTAGAGTTAGGATCTCCACCACCCATACGAGCAGCGATTGAGATTTCTTTAATAAATTTTGTGAAAATTTTACCACGTTTAGCATCGGCAAGACCCTTTGCATGTTTAATAGTGGCCCATTTACTATGTCCTGACATTAGGAACTCCTTTAAAATTAATTTTGCTAATCTATTTCAATATTCTATATTATCAAAAAAAAGAAAGATATTCAATATTTGGTAATTATCTATATTTGGTAATTATCTGTTAATTATCTGCTGACTTAGAGTCTATACAAAAGGTCCCAAGATAAGCGACGTTTGAATAATATTTTATATAAGTTGTTGTATCTAATCCAATAGCTACAGCAAACAATGCAACATAATATTTTCCTTCTTCAGTTGGATGTGAAGACAGTTTTACATCATTATCCTCTTTTACAGGAATTCTATTGTAATCACTTTGTGAAGAACGTCCAAAATCAAAAGTATAGTCTCCATTTTCTTCAATGCCTCTTATTGGAGCCCCAATATTTTTTACCTCGTTTACATTGTTATAATCAACGTATATACCAGCCGTTCCTTGTTCACTTAAATTTTCATAATAATTAGTAAGACGAATTTTTATATACTGAAAATGATCATGACTTGGAATCAAAGGACTATCATTATTTCCTCTGACTTTTAAAGGCTGGTATTTGTAAGTTTCTATCATTCGTGAAGCTACATTCATTTTTTTTTCATCATTCTGGGAATCTGAATAAAGACTGGAAACTTCACTGTCACTGTTGGTATTATAAATTTTATAATAAATATCGGTTCCAAGAAACTTGAATGCTGTATCAGGCATTACAGGAGTCCTAAAAGCAGCATAACGATTTTCCCAAGAAGCATCATATGAACACTGTGAAACTGTGGAAGGAGATTCCATTACATAATAAACATCAAGTCCACATGATAAAGTTAAAAAAGAAAAACATCCCGTCAGAAACAATGCAAAAAAATAAACCATTTTTTTCCGACAGAATGTTTTCATATTTAAATACCAATTTAACAGTTTATTCAATTTTTCCTTGAATTTTTAAATCAATAAGTCTTGTTTTTGCAAGTTTTGCCCAAGAATCATTAGGACTTGAATCATTTGCAGCTTTATAAGCTTCTGCTGCTTCTGAATATTTTTCCTGGCTTTCACGTATTCGACCCAGACTGAACAAAGCATGAGATTTCAGAACAAATCCATCAAAGTCTGAAGCCTTTTTATAATTTTCTTCAGCTTCTGCTACTTTATCCAGTTCTTCATAACATACTGCAATATTGTAGTATGAAAGAGGTGCTGTGTAAGTATTTTTTGCTTTAAGAGCAGCTTGAGACCAATACGAAATTGCATTTTCATATTCTTTTTTCTGAAATACAATTTCAGCTGATAATCTGTTTGCAGTTACACCAACTATACCACCCTTAGAACAATACGGAACTAAAGCTTCCAGTGATTCCGAGCGTTTTTCTTCAAGCTCTGATTCTTCAAGTCCTATAGAACCATCGGTCAGTTTATAGGAAATTTCATCAATAGCTGAAAGTGCTTTTTCAGATGATTTTGAAGCAAGCATTGCATACACTGAAAAACCAAAGATTCCAACCAACACTACAATAAGAACAATAAGAAGCACCTTTCTGTTTTTTTCAAGAAAAGTATTCAACTTAAACGATGTCTTTTTTGTTTCTTTTTCTGCCATTTCTATTTACCTCTTTTCATCAACGAAGATCAAGTTCATTCATTAAGCGTGAAACATAAGTTCGTTGAAGTCCCAAAACTTTAGCAGCTTTGGTTTGATTATTCCCATTTTCTTCAAGAATCTTTTTAACATAAAAACGTTTAAAAGAATCTACTGCGGTTTTTAAAGATTTATCTTGAATAACCGACTCTGCTACACCTGAATTAATATCAGATGAATTTGATACTGCAAAATCAAAATCTTTTGCAGATATTAAAGGAGGATTCCCAAATATTACAGCTCTTGAAACTGCAGCCTTGAGCTCTCCAGCTCCACCTTTCCAAAAAAAATTTTGAAGAAGTGATTTGGCACTGTCAGTAAATCCTTTAAAATCTTTTCCTGTTTCAAATCTTTCTATTCCAAGGAAATAACTGGCTAAGGCCAAAATTTCGTTCTTATTTTCTGAAACAGATAAAAGATTAATTTTCAAAAGATTCAGTCTGAAGGCTAAAGATTTTGAAAATTTATCGGCTTCAGTCAATTCTTCAAGGTCTACAGATGTTCCTGCAATAAGAGTAATTTTCTTAGCTATAAAACTTTCATTATCTATAAGACTAAGTACATCTCTCTGCGCATCCAAAGAAAGTTTTTCTATCTGATCCATTAATAAAACAGTTCCTGATTTCTGATTAGAAATAAATGCAACTATTTTATCTGAAGAAACGACAGAACAAGGCAAATAACAAAAAAAATCCGCCCTACTGTATTTACTATAACATACCAATTCAGAAAACCATTTACGAAATACGATATCTTTAGAATATACTAAAATTGGCATATTCTGAACTGCAAAATCTTTTGCAATCTTATATACTTCGTTGAAATAAGGGCTGTTTTTTTCGAAAAAACTGATTTTCTGATTTAGTATATCGTTTTTGTTTAACATGCCTTTTTACTGCCGAATAAATAACATTGCAAAATGAACGGATATAGAATTAAAACAATATTAAATCTTACCGAACATCTTGAACATTATCTATGAAACCGTATTTCACAAAAAACGCATTGCTGTAAATAAATACAACAATGCGTTTTAACACATAAATCTTAATTCACAAAAATACTATTCGCTTTTTGAATTAAGAAGATCTCCAATTGTGTAAGCACCTTCATCATCATTACCTGAAGAAGACATATACTGAGAGATTTCATCACGCTGCTGTTTTCTCTTGTATTCTCGAACAGAGAAAGCAACCTTTTCCTTTTCTACATTCACATCTACAACAAATACGTTCAGCTTATCACCAACTTTGTATTTTGCAACTGCTTCTTCGAAAGGAACTTCTTTATCATCACTCAAATTGGCTTTATTAACAAGACCTTCAATTCCATTTGGAGCTCTAACAAAAAGACCAAAATCAGTAATTGAAGTAATTTCACCTTCAAGTGTACTTCCAGGTTTATATTCTTCAGCAAATGCTTTCCATGGATCTTCGGTAAGCTGTTTGAGACCAAGACGAATTCTATGCTGTTCAGGGTCACATTCAATTACTACAGCTTCAACTTCCTGATCAGCTTTAAGTTCACTTCCAGGATGTTTTACTTTCTTTGTCCATGAAATATCATCTGCATGAAGGAATCCATCAATACCGTCATCAAGAGAAATAAAAGCACCAACGTTTGTAAGTTTTACAACTTTACCTTTTACTTTTGTTCCTTCAGGATATTTCTCTGTTATAGAATCCCAAGGATTGCTTGTTGTTTGTTTTAGTCCAAGAGAAACACGGCCAGCTGGAATATCATATCCCAGAATCATTACTTCAACTTCCTGATCTTTTGCAACTACATCAGAAGGTTTATTAATTTTCTTTGTCCATGAAAATTCACTGATATGAACAAGACCTTCAATACCTTCTTCAAGTTCAACAAAAGCACCAAATTCAGTAAGTTTTGTTACCTTACCTTTTACAATGCTATTAACTTCGTATTTTTCACCAAAATGAATCCATGGATCTTCTGAGAAATGCTTCAAGGAAAGATTAATTCTTTTTTCTGCAGGATCAAGACGAATTACTTTGAGTTCAATTTCCTGACCTTTTTTAACAAAATCTTTTGGACGTGCAACATGTCCCCAACTCATATCATTGATATGAAGAAGACCGTCAAAACCACCAAGATCAATAAAAGCACCAAAACTTGTAAAGCTCTTAACTGTTCCTTTTACTGAATCTCCTATTTTTGCAGTATTGAAGAACTCATCACGTTTTGAGTTAATCTGTTCTTCAAGATATTTTCTGCGATTAACAACTGGATTAAGTTTTCCATCAGAGTAAAGACGTTCAATATAAAATTTTGATTTTACGCCCAAAAGGCTTTCTGGTTTTTCAACCTTATCTGCATCTGACTGGCTGATTGGGAGAAAAGCTGCACGATCAATACCGAGATCAACTTCATAACCGCTTTTTACAAGCTTAACAATAGTTCCATCAACAGGAACTTTATCTTTAAAAGCCTGATTTACTTCTTTTGTAAAGCGCTTTGAATCAGCACGTTTCTTTGAAAGAACAGGTCCATTGTGATTATGTCCTGTTAACAAAGCCTGAACCACATCCCCTTCTTTAGGCAATTCGCCAGAGAACTCCTGTACAGGGATTAAACCTTCTGATTTGTCGCCAATGTCCACATATACATAATCATTTGCTACAGAAACTACTGTTCCTTCTACAAGCTGACCTGCCTGTGGTGCATTAAACTCCTTCAGTGATTCTTCTAACTGTGTTTCGAAAACATTCTTGGAGTCCTGAACATTTCCGTTTTCCACTTCCATTTCGTCCATAGTAAACCCTTATTTTATGAAATTTGTTTAAATATTATCTCACAAACCTGTTCTATGGTCAAGTTTGAAGTATCGATATATATTGCATCAGGTGCAATTTTTAAACTACCTTCTTTTTTATTTTTGTCCATTTCGTCACGTTTACGGATCGAATCTTTTATTTCTTCCAGTGAAAGTTTTGAAACCCCCTGATCAAAACGCCTTTTTGCTTGAACATCAAGAGATGCATCCAGATAAAACTTATAATCAGCATTTGGGAAAACAACAGTTGTCATATCCCGCCCTTCACAAACAATTGAAAGACTTTTTGTAATTTCCCGCATCACATCATTAACGTAATGCCGAATTTCAACATTTGCAGAAACTGGAGATGCGTTTAATGATATGCGGTCATCATGAAGATGATCATTTACATCAACCCCATTTAGAATAAGTCTGGAATTTACATACTCAAGTTTTTGTTTTCTGGCAAATTCAGCTGCTAATTTTTGATTGGTATAATCAATATTGTTATCAAGAATTGCCATTGTAAGTGCCCTGTAAAAACTTCCCGAATTTAAATTTGTAATGTTCAATTTTTCTGCTATCAGTGCAGCAATAGTAGATTTTCCAGTCCCAGCAGGACCATCAATTGCTATAACCATGACATACTCCTACAAAATACCGTATTTTTGTAACGAAGTGGAAAACACTCTTTCCAACTCCTGTTTATTTCTTTAGTTTATTTAGAATCTGTTCTTTATCAAGTCCTGCTTCATGCAAAACTTCTTCACGACTTCCATGAGAATAAAATTTCTCTTCGAAAGCAAGTATTTCAACTTTTATTTTTTTAGAAAAATTTTTTTCTATCAAATCTGAAAGATATTCAGATACTCCCCCAGTTTTTATTCCATCTTCAATAAATAAAATTTTTCTATATCTGGAAGAAAGTTCCAGAAAATATTTTTCATCAAACGGCTTAATAAACCGAAGAATAAAAATATCTGCGTATCTTCCTTTAGAATTAAATTCAGATACGGCTTCTTTTACTTCAGAAAACATTCCACCAGTTGTAACAACAAGATTTTTATCTTTTTTTTCATTATCAAATCCCATATCATTTGCAGAAAGAAAAATACCTTTTCCCTTTGTCACAGGAAGCGAGAATACTCCATATTCCTGAGGACAGGACATTTTGGGATAACGGATTATAACAGGACCGTTGTTTTTTACAGCCCATTTAAGACATAATCGCAAATCAACATCACTTACAGGACTTAGAATAGAAACATTAGGAACTGGTCTGAATAAAGGAATATCAAAAATTCCTTGATGTGTACATCCGTCACTAGGAACAGCACCGGCACGATCAAGAATAAATACACAGTGAAGATTCTGCAAAGCAACATCATGAACCATTTGATCAAAAGCTCGTTGAATAAAGGTAGAGTAAATACAAACCACAGGAATAAGACCACCTTTTGCAAGCCCTCCTGCAAAAGTGACCGCATGTTCTTCGGCAATTCCGACGTCAAAAAAACGATCAGGATATTTTCTGGAAAATGCAGACAGCCCTGTCCCCTTTGCCATAGCGGCAGTAATTGCTACAAGATTTTTATTCTGCAATGCAAGTTTTACTATTGAATTACTAAAGCTTTCTGTAAAACTCAGAACATCATATTTTTCCATTGTGCCGTCACTAATATTAAAAGGTCCAATTCCGTGAAATAATTCAGGATTATCTTCCGCCGGACTGTATCCCCTGCCTTTTTTTGTAACTACATGAACTACAACAGGTCTATGAAGTTTTTTTACACGTTTTAACACTCTTTCCAATTCCAATTCATTATGACCATTTAATGGACCTACATATTCAAACCCTAAATCAACAAAAAGATTGTTAGTAAGAAAAAGCCCTTTTAAACTTCGTTTAAAACGAAAAATCAATTTTTCTAAAGGTTTGTTAAAATATGGGATTCCATCTATTAATTTATCAATCTTATATCTGAAACTTTGATATTTAGAAGATGTAGTAAGCCTTGAAAGATACCTTGAAACGGATCCGGTATTATGGTCAATAGACATCTGATTATCATTTAAAATTACAATAAGATTTTTTGAAAGTTGTCCTGCATTTTCCAAACCTTCAAAAGCAAGCCCCCCAGTTAATGCTCCATCACCAATAATAGAGACAACTTTACCTTCTCTTCCTGTTTTTTCCCATGCGGTTAATAGACCAAGACCTGCTGAAATAGAGGTAGAAGAATGTCCTGAAGTAAAAAAATCATGTTTACTTTCTTCTGTATTTGTAAAACCTGACAAGCCCTGATATTTTCTTAATGAATGAATTTTTTTATATCTTCCTGTAAGAAGTTTATGAGCGTAACACTGATGACTTACATCCCAAATAAAAGCATCTTTAGGACTTTCAAAAACTCTGTGAAGTGCAATTGTAAGTTCAACAACCCCCAGATTACTTGCCAAATGACCACCGTTCTTTCCAACAACATCAATAATCGTTCTTCGAATTTCTTTGGAAAGTTCACTAACTTCTTTTTGAGAAAAATTCTTTATGTCAGATGGTGAATTAATTTTTTCAAGCAGCATAAAAAACAAACAACCTTTCAGAAAAAAAAGACCGCGAAGTACGTAACATTCGCGGTCTATTTGACATCAACAAACGTCAGACTATTTCTTATGTCTGTTGCGTCTAAGCATCTTCTTTCGCTTATGTGTGGCCATCTTCTGGCGCTTTCTTTTCTTACCACAAGGCATGAATAGAGCTCCTTA
>JABUUX010000270.1 GCA_021442965.1 Treponema sp. | reverse complement strand
GTCACCTTTTTTGCACCAGTCGTTTTTTAATGTGTAACTTTTTAGGGGTGCAGATCAGAATGAGCGTGAGCGAAGTCTGGAAGTGCGGTTATACGAAAAACAGGACGGTGGAATAATCTGGGGTATCTTCAAGTAAAAGGTGCTCCAAAACTTGAATAATGACATTCTGTGAAGATTTTTGTGTTATTAGATTAAACTCTTACTGTTATTAAAAAAAAACTTGACTTATTACTACTATTGCAAGATACTTAATTATTTAAGATGCTTATGCACTTGTGGCAGGAAAGACTGTAATTGTTAATTTAGTCCTCTTTCTGATCCAAATACGAATGGCAGATAGTCCTAAATATTGGATATCTGCCTTTTTTTTTGACATAAATATCAATAATGTCATACTCTTGCATAAAAAGTTAAATAAGCGCATTATATGCAAATTATGATAAAACCTGAATTATTTAATACAATTAAGAGCTATTCCCTAAAATCTTTTTTATCTGATTTAGTTGCAGGCATTATTGTTGGTATTGTTGCTCTTCCGCTTGCTATTGCTTTTGCAATCGCTTCTGATGTCCCACCTCAAGCTGGTATATTTACTGCTGTAATTGCTGGTTTCATTATTTCTGCATTTGGTGGCAGTCGTTGTCAAATAGGAGGCCCAACCGGAGCATTTGCTGTAATTATTTACGGAGTTATTCAAAAGCAGGGAATGGATGGTCTTGTAATTGCAACAATAATGGCTGGTGTTATGCTTATTCTTCTTGGTTTTTTTAAACTTGGAGGTTTAGTAAAGTTTATTCCATACACTATTATTACTGGGTTTACTGCGGGAATTGCAGTAACGATTGCATCAGGCCAGATTGGCGATTTTTTTGGGCTTTCTCCTGATTTTTCGTCACCTATGATAATTCTCGGAGAATCTTATGAAAAGGTTCCTGGTGATTTTCTCCCCAAAATTATTTGTTTTATAAAGTCTGCAGCTTCTATTAATTGGTATGCCTTTGGAGTTGCTGCTGTTTCTCTGATTCTTCTTTTTGTCTGGCCCAAAATTAGTAAGAAAATTCCTGGTTCAATAATTGTAATTCTTCTTGCTACACTTGTAACAGTTGTTTTAAGAGTTATTGGAGAAAAAAAACAAATTCCTGCGTTACAGAATCTGCAACTTGAAACTATAGGAAGTAAATATGGGGAGATTCCAAACAGGATTCCTGCCCCAGTATTTCCTCGTTTTAGTATTTCTAAGATCATTGAATTGTTTCCAACTGCAATGTCTATTGCTGTACTTGGGGCTATTGAATCATTGATGAGTGCTGTTGTTGCCGATGGTATGATGGGAACAAAACATGATTCTAATATGGAATTAGTGGCACAAGGTCTTGCAAATATAGTTTCTCCTATTTTTGGAGGAATCCCTGCTACGGGAGCTATTGCTCGTACAGCGACAAATATAAAGAATGGGGGAAAGACACCTTTTTCTGGAATAATTCATGCTATTACTCTTCTTCTTATAATGCTGTTCCTTGGAAAATATGTTGTTTACATTCCAATGTCAGCACTTGCTGCTGTGTTAATAAATGTTGCGTGGAATATGGCTGGGTTCCCTGCTATAAAGGCTCTTCTTAAAGGGCAAAAATCAGATATTTTTGTTTTATTTGTTACTTTTATAATTACAGTATTTATAGATTTAACAGTTGCTATTGAAGTTGGACTTGGATTTGCGGCTTTCTTCTTTATCAAAAAAATGATTGATTTAAGTGAGGTTCATGAATATGGAGAGAAACTTACAGCGGGTCTTGATACTCGAAAAAATGGAAATGATTCCGTTGTTGAAGAACAGCTTTCTATACCAAAAAATGTTTTGGTGTATGAAATTGATGGACCTTTATTTTTTGGAACAGTAAGAAAATTTGAAATAGCAATTGAACGAGCCGGTGCTGAATGTAAAGTTTTAATAATCCGAATGAGAAATACAAGCTATCTTGATGCAGGTGGAATTCAAGCATTAAGACAGTTTATGAATGCGTGCACGAGAAAAGGTATTACGATAGTTCTTTCTGGTGTTCATCCTCAACCAAGAATGCTTTTGGAAAAAACAGGTGTAGCAAAAGAATTGAAATCAGAAAATATTTTCGACAACATTGATGCTGCTCTTTCGCGTGCTCGTGAAATTACTAATTAATCATTGACGATACAAAGTGGCTGTCCTATAACAGAAAAAAAACTGATAAAGGATGGCCTTATTCTTTAAAAGATAATAAAAATCTTCAAATCATTTTCAATATTTCCGATAAATAAATTATGGACTCTGTTTTGATTTTAGGTGCTGGACTAATGCAAGGTCCTGCTATAACAACTGCAAAGAAAACAGGTTTTAAGGTTTTTGTGGTTGATGCTGATGAAAATGCCGTATGTGTTAAAGATGCAGATGTATTTAAAAAAATTGATTTGAAGGCTAAAGAAGAAATTCTTGAATATGCAAGAACTATTTCAGACTTGAAAGCTGTTTTTACTGCAGGAACAGATTTTTCTGCTAGTGTTAGTTATATTGCTCATGCACTTAATCTTCCTGCACATTCTTATGAAGCCGCAATGAATGCCAGTAACAAATTTCTTATGAGAAATTGTTTTGCAAAAAATAATGTACCATCTCCTAATTTTATAAAAGTGAGCGAGAATAATATAATATGGCCTGATTTTGATTATCCTTTTGTTGTAAAACCTTGTGATAATATGGGGGGGCGTGGATGTCGTATGGTCAGGTCTGAAAAAGAATATATTCCAGCTATTGAAGATGCTATAAATAATTCAAGAACTCGAACTGCAATTGTGGAAGAATATATGGAGGGACCGGAATATTCCATAGATGCCTTAGTATATAATGGGACATTAACAGTAACAGGATTTGCAGAACGCCATATAAAATATCCTCCCTATTTTATTGAAGTAGGTCATACTATGCCGGTTGAACTTCCGGAAACAATTCATGATGAATTAATTTCAGTATTTGCTTTGGGAGTAAAGGCTTTAGGACTTTCTTGTGGTGCTGCAAAAGCTGATATAAAATATACAAAAAATGGTGCAATGATAGGGGAGATTGCAGGAAGACTTTCTGGAGGTTATATGTCTGGTTGGACATATCCTTATTCTTCTGGGTTAAACTTGACAGAACAGGCTCTTTACATAGCATGTGGAATCGAACCGAAGGAGTTAATAGAAAGAAGAATACCTGTAAATTATGTTCCAACTGAATCTTGTACTAAATATGAAAAACCTTATGAACTGTTTGAAGTGAAAAGTCATAAAGTTAGTGCCGAAAGAGCATGGATATCTATTCCTGGTGTTGTTGAAAGTATTTATGTTCCAAAAACAGATTGTGATATCCTTCCACGTTCTACTGTATGTATCGGAGGAAAAGTAGATTTCCCACGAAATAATGTGCAAAAATGTGGAAATATGATTTCAGTATCTGATACAAAAGATAAAGCAATTTCAAATGCAGAAAAATCTGTTTCAGGTGTGTTTATAAAATTAAAACCTAATACGCCTGAAACAGATTTCTTTTTAAATAAACATGAAGAAATAGATGAGAAAGATTTTCCTCCATCGGCTTTCAAATTGGATATAAATACACTAATGCATCTTGATGGTGTTATTAAGCCAAATGAAAAATTTATAAATACTATCCCAGAAACTATTATAAAGTCTGACTTAATGGTTCAAAAAGACTGGTCTTATATGGGAATTAATGGAATTCTTAAAGAATTGGATAAAATGTTTCCATCTCATAAAGAGGTTATGATAAAAGATTTTTATATTTCTCTTTTACGAGGTGGACTTCAAGGAGCGGTTTATTATTTAGAAAGTAAAGGGGTTGTAAATGAGTAAAAAAATAACTGGTTTGATTTTTTTTAGCATATTTTTTTCAAATCTTTTTGCAATTTCTTTAATAGAAAAGTCTAAAGAATTGGGTATGTCTGTATATTACGACAGTCTTAGTGAAAGCGGAATGTTGGAAAAAAATGGACATTTTGTGTCATTCAAGATTGATAATCCAATTATACTTTTTGACGGATCTTTATTTTATGTTACAGATGCACCGCTTATTGAGAAAAATCAGATTACTGTAAGTCAAGATTTCTTGAATTCTGCTGAAAACTTTTTTGATAAGGAAGATTTATCAATTCCTTTTAAAGTTGGTGCTATAGTAATTGACCCTGGACACGGAGGAAAAGATCCTGGAGCGAGTAAGTCTTTTAATGAAAGTGGCAAAAAATTTACTTGTGTAGAAAAAGATATTAACTTAAAAGTCGGGCTTCTTCTTTATGAGAGATTAAAAACTTCATATCCTGATAAAAAAGTTATCATGACAAGAAATACTGATAAGTTTTTAAGCTTAGAACAAAGAACGGATATCGCTAATTCTGTGGTAGTAGGAAAGGGTGAAGCGACTTTGTTTATTTCAATTCATCAGAATTCTTCTTTAAATAAAAATGCATCTGGTTATGAAGTATGGTATTTAACCCCTGATTACAGGCGGACTGTAATTGATAAATCAGAAACTGTAGAAGATGCTTCATTATTTCCCATTTTGAACTCAATGATGGAAGAAGAGTATACAACTGAAAGCATAATGATAGCGAAATTTATTATGGATGGCCTTCAAACTCAGATAGGGAAAGAGTCTGTTGCTCGTGGAATGAAAGCTGAAGAATGGTTTGTTGTAAAGAACTCAAATATGCCCAGTGTTCTCATTGAATTGGGGTTTGTTTCAAATTTTAAAGAAGCGTCTCTCCTATCAAATGAGGAATACTTGAAAAAAGCTTCTCTTGGAATATATAATGGAGTATCTGCGTTTATTACACATTTTGAACGTTCAAAAGGATTTACATCGATAAAATGATTATTTTTAATTCTCGTACAAGTAAAAAAATAAATATTATTTTTTTAGTATTTTTTTTTATCTCAATTATTATTTCAGTTCTATTTTTTCTACTTGGGATTAACGGAACAAAAAAAACGTTTGTTTTCCCATCGGTAGAAAAAAATAAGTATATTGTCGAAAGTCGCAGACTTTCAAATGAATATATAAATCCTGTAGAGTATTATATTAATGAATTACTGCTTGGCTCACAAACAGAACGGACTCAGAGTTTATTTCCAACTGGAACTAAATTGAAAAATTGTATTTGTGAGGGTAATATTCTTTATGTAAATCTTTCAAAAGAAATGATTAATCGTGATGATCATATGAATATTTCAATGCGTGAATCAGTAGATTTATTACGAAAAAATATTTTGAATAATTTTCCTTCAATTACTCTTGTAGAAGTATTTGTAGACGGAAATGCAGCTTATTACGGATACTAAGGAGGAGCTTTTTTACTACTTTAAAGTTGACAAAAAAGCACCCTTATTAGATAATAGTCTTATATACAAGGCTACATCGCATATAAAAAAAGGAGCTTCAAAAATGAAGAAGACTTTAGGTTTACTTGCAGCAGGTTTGCTGCTTTTTACAGGCGTTGCTTTTGCTGAAGAAGCAGTTCTTATCGATTTTACTTACCTCGATGCTGATCAGACAGAAGAGGGAGAAGATGGAGTAGAAGGAGTTTCTTACAACAGCAGAACAGTAATGGATTTTTCTGTTAGCGCTGGGGCAACATTTACAAAAGAACAGAAAGGTCTTATGAAGACTTCTCTTGCTCTCCCGGATTGGGAAATTGATTTAAATACATCAGCCCGTAATGTTACTAGCATCGCCCTTTCACAGGTAGTAGCTGCTCCTGTAAAAGATACAGCAGATGTACCATTCCACGGAAAAAATGTAATGGGTGTTCGTATCGTTTTCCCAGAGTGGAACTCAAATGCTAACGCAAGAATTGTTCCTCCATTCGAGATTCCAGCTTATGAAAAACTTGGTGAATTAGATGAAGATGGAAAACGTCAGCCACTTGATAAAGATGCTGATACTTCTGAATATAACACAGCTCATAAAGAAAATGAAAATGTAAACAGAGATTTCGAAGGAACTTTGTTTGAAGGTGGATATGGTCTTGTTAAGAACGTTGGAACTATTAAAGCTATTTCTGTTACAACACTTGGTATGAACTATCCTCATGGACTTTATGTTTGGCTTAAAGATAATGATGGCATAGAAAGACGTTATTTCATGGGTTATCTTGGTTTTGATGGTTGGAGAGAGCTCCGCTGGAACAACCCACAGTATATTTCTGAAATTCGCACACGAGAAATTCGTGTATACCCAATTTATCCACGCGGTACACCATTTGTTAAGTTTACAGGTTTCCAGATTACACGTGATGCAGCTCACATTGGTGGAGATTTTATTGGATACTTCAAAGACGTAAAAATTATTTACGATAAGGCTATTCTTAAGAGTGATCGTGATATAGCAGATGAAGATCTTTGGGGAATTGTAACAAAGAAAGAAGCTGCTCGTCAGAATGCTGAAATGATGAAATTTGGAAACAAGCAGGTTGACCGCTTCCTTGAAAAAGTTAAGATGTCAACAGAAGATGATTTTACATCAAGTTTGAACGAAGATTCAAATTCTAATGCTCAGAAAACAAGCGGTAACGCAGCAAATGATAAATAAGTCCAATTAGTGAAGCATTCGTTTTTCTAAATTGGATAAAAAGCACCTTCTATGAAGGTGCTTTTTTTATAATATAAGTTAAACAAAATTTAAATAATTATGAATTACGAAAATAAAGATTTGCCTTCAAAAAATCAGATTAAGCAAGTTTACGAATCATATAACGCATATTTAACAGAAATTCTATCTAATATTACAAATGTTCTTTCTGTTGCATTAAAACTTTCTTCTCGTCCGACATTTAAGAAGCGAGTAAAATCTTTCAACAGTTATTATAAAAAAATCTTAAGACTAAAACCTGATGAGGCGTCTGTATCAAGTGAACTGGTTTGTCTTACTGATATGATGGGAATTCGTGTTATTTGCGCTTTTCTTGAAGATATTAATATCGCTATAGAACAAATAAAATCAATTTTTGATGTTGTTGAAGTTGAATATAAAGGTGCTGAAAAAAAATTTAGTGAATTTGGTTATGAATCTGTTCATGTTCTTGTGAGAATTCCTCACGAATGTACACCTCCTTTGAATGATATTTATGATAAATTAAAACCTCTTCCAACTGATGCTGTTTGTGAAATTCAAATTCGTACTATTCTTCAAGATGCATGGGCCGAAGTTGAGCATGAACTTATTTATAAAACAGAATTTACTCCTCTTGATATTCCATTAAGAAGAAAATTAGCAAGTTTAAATGCTTCTTTGAGTTTGGCTGATATTACTTTTCAAGAAATCAGAGATTATCAAAATAAACTTCAAAAAGAAGTATCAGAAAGAAGAAATTCTTTTTATGCATTGGCTGATAATTTTTCTGAGGATAGTACAGAATTAAAAAAGAAAGAAAATATTTCCCGTGTTACTCCTTTTGTTCAGGGAACGATAGATGAAATGATACTAAGTGCTATTCATGCTCATAATGAAGGTCATTTAGATGAAGCTGTTAATATATACTCTAAAATTATTGAGGCTAATCCAGTTCCTCCAGATCCAGTATTAGGAGTTATTCATAAACATCGAGGGATGGCTTATTTTGCTTTGAATAAATTTGAGCTTGCTGTGGATGATTTCAATAAGAGTATTAATTTTGACCCAAAAGCATTCAGGACTTATTATTACAAAGGTATTGTTCTTTCAATAACGAAAAATTTTGATGAGGCTATATCATGTTTTACGCAAAGTTTGGAATTAAATGAATTTCAGGCACATACTCATTACAGGAGAGCATTGTGTTATTTTGAAAACAAGGAATATGAAAAGTCTATGTCAGACTTAACTGCTGCTATAAAGTTAGGCATAGAAGAAAAAGAAATCCAGGGATTAAGAGAAAAACTTGTAAAAAAACTTGGAATGGGTATGTAAAAAAATTAATATTTTATTGTTTTTCTATTGACCAAAGTTATTAATTTTGATATATTTCTTTTTGTCAGTCAGTAATGATTGTATGTCTCCTTCGTCTAGTGGTTAGGACATCGGGTTTTCATCCCGACAACAGCAGTTC
>JABUUX010000175.1 GCA_021442965.1 Treponema sp. | reverse complement strand
AGTATCCCTGATTTTAAAAAATTACAGGATGCAGCCGGAAGGTGTTTTAATGCGCCGCTTTACATTGTGGATACGCCAAATATGCGTCTATTGGATCTTCGAGCTATGGCCCGGCGAATGAGAGTTAATCAGAAAGTTGAAATTATTTTTATTGATTATATTGGTCTTATTACAACTGATAATCCTAATGCACAGGTTTGGGAACAGATATCTGAAGTTTCAAAGTCTTTGAAAGCACTTGCCCGCGAGCTTGAGATTCCAATTGTGTGTCTCTGTCAGGTTTCTCGAGAAGCTGAAGGAAATGAACCTAATCTAGCCCAGCTTAGAGGTTCTGGATCTGTTGAACAGGATGCAGATGTTGTAATGTTCCTTCATCGTGACAGAAAAATCATGGAGGAAAAAAACGCAGTACAGGAAGCCAAACTTATTGTTGCTAAACAGCGTAATGGCATGACCGGAGAACTTCCACTTATGTTCCTTGCAAATTATACAAAGTTTGAAAATGCTGGAGACAGTGAATAAATAAATCAGCCTGAAGTTTAATATTGATTGAAATCAGTAAGTTTGCTGTAAATGTTTTATAGACAGCGATTTTTTAATTTCAGAGAGTGTGCATTTTTGTTCAGGCGTAAACAATAACTTTTGTTTTACGCCAGAAAGTAACGTAATACAGTTTTCCGAAAAATGTCCCTTTAACCCTTCTGTTGAAAGGGAAACAAAGAATGCCGGTCTATGGCTTTTTATTTCAATTTCATATTCATTTTTATATTCCCGTACAATAAATTTTATTTCTGGTTTTACAAATTCACAGTGTTTGTAGAGGTCAGGGAAAATAGTTGTTGAACCATTATATTTCTGTCCTTTTTCAGATACTGCATTAAATTCCGCATAAACGAAATATTCATTTTTCTTTAATTTTTTTGTATTGCACGTAGCTTTGTAAATTTGTTTGGTTGTTCCTGATTTTATCGTTGTTGATTTTGTAATAGATGGTGCCGCCTTTGTTCCGTCAAATTTGTAAAAAGAAATTTTAACATCAATGCTGACTGTTGAAAAAGAATCATTAATCATTGTTAAACCGTAATAATCATCTTTTTGATAATGAGCCAGATGAACAGGTTTGAAAGCATCTTTCTGTACATAATGAAGTAACTTCCAATTTCCCAAGTAATCAATGGAAGACCAGGAAGGACCCGGCCATACATCATTCAGCTGCCATACAAGAGTTCCCATACAATATGGTTCAAGACTTCTCCACCAGTCAATAGCAGTACGCATTGCCACAGACTGTTGCACTTGACTTAAATATACTTGATTTTCAAAACTGTTTGGAAATCGGAAATACCTTGCAAAACTTTCAAGCATAAGGCTGTTACCGCTTGGGCTTCTTTGATGGTACTCATTAACAGGACTTGTGAAATTCAAATCTTCTTCTGTTGCATATGTTTTAATACAATTGATGGAAGGAAAAGATTCGTATCCGAATTCGCTTACAAATCTTGGCTTTATATCAAGATAAGCACTGAAATTTTTCTTTTCGTGCCAGACTGCCCAGTAATGCATATCTCCCTTATTGTCCTGGTGCCAGTTATCTGCAAAGTCATCAGGACCTGCACAAGGGGAAGACGGCCACCAAAGGCGGTTAGGGTCAAGTGATTTTACTGTTTTGCCAATTAATCCCTGGTAAAGTCTGTCATAGTCTACAAGGTATCTGTCGCGGTTATTTCTTGATTCTGGAAACCAGGTTAATGTTCCAAAGTTTTCGTTATTTCCGCACCATATACCTATGCAGGTGTAATGCTGAAGTCTTTTAATCTGGTATTCAATTTCTTCTTTTACATTTGAAAGAAAGTTTTCTGTTACAGGGTAAAGTGCACAGGCGAACATAAAATCCTGCCATACAATAATGCCAAGCCTGTCACAAAGCTGATAGAAAATATCTTTTTCGTAAATTCCTCCCCCCCAGACTCTTAGGCAGTTCATATTTCCATTTTGTGCAGCTTTTAGAAGTTTATAATATCTTTCCTCTGTACAACGGGAGGGTAATGCGTCTTGTGGAATCCAGTTTGAACCTTTGGCAAAAATTTTTTTACCATTATTTTCAAAATAAATGGAGCGTCCGCCATCCTTTTCTTTTTTAGTAATGCACTTAAGAGTTGAAAAGCAGAATTCTTTGGAAAAAGATTTTTCTTCATCGTTTTCATCTTTATATTTTACTGTGATATAATATATGGGGTTTTCTTCCAATCCTTCTTCTAAAAGTTCCGAAGCTGTTTTCCAGATTTTTGGATTAGATACAGTAATATCACAAATAATTGTATTAAGTCCCATATTAAGAAAATGTTTTTTTATTTCTATTTCTTCTTTAATGTCAGGACCTGAAATTATAAAAGTAAATGTTTTTTCTCTGTTTATGAACGAATCAAATTCCAAAGAAATTTTTACTTTCCATATTTCTTTTATATTTTTGAAATCAAGTTTTATAGAATTAAAAAGTCCTGTGGTAACTGTTTCTATAAAAATATCTCCGTAAATCCCTGAGACCATAAGAGCCGGCCCCCAGTCCCAGCCTGAATGGCACTGGCATTTTCTAATTAAATTTCTGTTTGGTGAATATACATCGGCTTTGTTATATGGAACAGGATAGGGGAGTTTTTGATTTTCTTTTTGTGCTTCATTCTCTGCTGAATAAAAAATTATCTTAATTTTGTTTAAGCCATTTTTTAATTTATCAGTAATGTCAAATCTATGCCTTACAAACTGATTTCTGCCGGAACCACAAATTTTCCCATTTATATAAAGGTCAAAAACAGTATCAGCTTCTGTCATTTCTAAAATGGCTTTTGTTTCAGGAATTTTTTTATAGACAAAGTTTTTTTCTATTGTGAAATCGGCCTGGTTTAAAAATAAAACTTTTTGTTCATTGTCTTTAAAATATGGGTCTGGAATAAGTTTTGCTTTTAAAAGGGAAGAATGAAAGTCTCCCGGAATTTCTGCGTTGCAGGAAAATCCTGCTCCTTTAAGTTTCCATGTGCCTTTAAGTGATGTTTTCATAGTTTTCCTGCAATTTTATTTGATAGATTATAAAAAAGGGCTGCCATAGGACAGCCCAAAAGTGTATTGATTAGTTAAGACTATTTGTCATTTACAAAAGGAAATGAAAGGTCTGAATCATCTACAGAACCTCCGATTGGTTCAAGCTTATCTTTTGAAAGAACCGTGAATTTTCCTTTTGAATTAGTAACTACCACACCGGAATCAGTAATTGTGATTGGAGTAGCTGGTTTTACCTGTATTGTAGAACGAACCTTAAGTTTTAAATCTGCACCATATTTTGCAGCGTAGAATTTTCCTTCCGAAATGATTACACAGTAATAATCACTTCCATCTTTTACCAGAACAGAAAGGTCTGAAAGAGTTTCGTTGCTTTCGTTTGTAATTTCCAAAGAATCTTTGTCGATGAGTACCAGTTTTACAGTTCCGTTAAGAATATTTTCTCCGCAAACTGCAATGAAAGCATCTCCTTCTTTGTAGGCCGTTCGGTTACGGATTGTTGTAACTGGAGAATCTTTTATGGATTTTCCGTCTTCAATATTGAATTTTACAATGCGTGAATAAAGACCTGCATCATCTATAAGAGTAAGTCCATATTCTGTTGTCATCTTTGCCTGTGCAGCTTCTTTGTCCTGAACTTCTTTCTGATCTTTTGCAATTACTTTGCGTTCTTCCTGAGCTTCGGCAGTTTTTTTGTCTGCTATTTTTTGACTTTCTTCTGCGTTTTTCTTTGCCTCTTCTGCAGATTTTTCTGCTTTCTGTGTTTTTTCTTCCTGAGCTTTTTCTGCCTGTTTCTGTTCATTTAAATCTGATTCTGCTTTTGCGGCTTCTTTTTCAGCTTCTTTTGCAGCCTGCTGTTTTTCTTTATCATCAGGATTCTGCTCAGCATCTTTTTTTGCTTCTTCAGCTTTTTTCTGAGTTTCACTAGCTTTTGCCTGGGCTTCATCAGTTTTCTTTTTTTCTTCTGTCAGCTTTTGTTTTTCATCAGCAGCTTTTTTCTTTTCGTCAGCGGCTTTTTTCTGTGCTTCCTGTGCTTTGTCGGAAGCATTTTCGGCTTCTCTTTCCTTTAAATCAACCATATCTTTTCGTGGGTCGATATTTTTATCATCATCTTCCTGCATTGAATCAATGACTTTTGTGTCACTTATGACAGATGTGTCAACAGTAGAAATGCCGCCTTTTACGTCAAAAAGAGGAATAACAATTTGAGATTTTCCCGGCCATTCTCTGTAGGTTACAGCAAGACCGCATTTATCTTTAGTTAAATTTTGTGTTACAACTGTTTTGTATTTCTTTCCAAAATAATCCAAATCGTTTCTGTAAACAGCATTATAAACTGTAACAAAAGTTGCAATTGTTTCTGCATCTTTATCTGAGTATCCGTACGCACTTGAAAGGTAAGAAGCAATAATATAGCGAAGGTTTCTTATGTGATCTACCTGTGCATCATTTCCAAGGAAAAGAATGTCGGCATCTAAAGCAGAAGATTTATCAGAAGGATCAACTGCATGAATAACATAATATTTTGATTTGTTACCAGTTTCAGACGGTTTTGTAATATCCTCTGCGCTTCCAATAACTTTACCCATGTCAGAACCGATTTTTTTAATTGCTTCCAGAGAGTCAATTTTTTTATGAGGTCCCACATAGTTGATAAATTCAATTATTGTGTTTTGTGTGGTATTCAACTCGTCCTGGTCAACAGACAAAGCTGAAAGTCCTGCTGTAAAAATCAATACAGTACTAAATAATGCAGCAAATTTTTTCATAACTTATTACTCCAATATCTCTATTATATCATATATGTTTAAAATGTGATATATTTTATTTTATGATTGCAAAGCACGTTAAAACTATATTGGAAAGTCCGTCAAACGGTGTTATCCGCAAGATGTTTGAAGAAGGTGCCATGCTTAAGCAAAAGTATGGTGAAGATAATGTTTTTGATTTTAGTATTGGAAATCCTGATCTTGATCCTCCTAAAGAAGTTCAGGCTGCTATTGAAAAATATTCACGTGAAACTGTAAAAGGAGCTCACGGATATATGCCAAATGCAGGCTATCCTTTTGCACGTGAAGCAATGGCTAAAAAAACAGAAAAGGAGCAGGGAATCCCTGTTGATTTTTCAAATGTTGTAATGTGTGTAGGAGCTGGTTGTGCTTTGAATGTTGCACTGAAAGCACTGCTCAACCCTGGAGATGAGGTAATTGTTCCGTGTCCTTATTTTACAGAATATGATCACTATATTCATAATCACAATGGGGAAATCCGAAGAGTAAAAACAAAGACAGATTTTTCTTTGGATACTGACCAAATTAAAGAAGCTCTGAATGAAAAAACTGCTGCAGTAATTATTAATTCCCCAAATAATCCTTCTGGAAAAATTTATTCTGATGAAGATATTGAAAAACTTGCTGAAGTCCTTAAGGAACACGGTAAAAAAACAGGACGATATCCTTATATCATAAGTGATGAGCCTTACAGAGCAATTACTTATGGAAAGAAAGTTGCTGCCGTTTTCCCAAAATATGAATACACAGTAATATGTACAAGTTTTGCAAAAAATTTGAGTGTTCCTGGTGAACGTATAGGTTACACTTGCGTTAATCCTTTGAATCCGGAAGCAAAAGAATTTACAAATGCTGTAGTTTTCAGTTTAAGAACCATGGGCTTTGTAAACGCACCGGCTTTTTTCCAGAAAGTTATTAGTGAAAGCTGGGATGCTCCATGTGATTATTCACTTTATGAAAAACGCCGTAACGAACTGATTGAAGTTATGGATTATGCAGGATATGAGTATGCAATGCCGGAAGGAGCTTTTTATCTTTTTGTAAAAGTACCTGAAGGTTGGGACGATGATGATATGGCTTTTACAAATCATTTGAAAAAGTTCAATATACTTTGTGCTCCGGGTTCAGGTTTTGGAGGAAAGGGCTGGTTCCGTATTGCCTACTGCTGTAGTGAAAAAACGATTTTAAATTCCCGTGAAGCTTTTAAAAAAGCAAGAGAAACACCAAAGAGCGAATAAGGAATGAAGTGTAAAAGAAAAATCTTTGCTTTCTGTTTTTTTCTCATATCCACTTTTGTTTATTCTTATGACAATGACATGATTATGTATAAGGCTGATTACTGGATTTATGATGCAATAAACGGGTTGTGTGCAGAAGCTGGTATTGTGCCATTGTCCGGGAATGCTCCTTTGACTTCAGGAGAAATAAAACTAACATTAAACCAAATAGATGAAGAAAAACTTTCACCGAACGGAAAACTTCTTTTGGAAAAATGTTACTCTCTGCTTTCTGGAAGAAGAAATCTTGTGAATGCAGGTGCATTTGGTTTCTATGCAAATCCATCTTTAACTCCTGAATTGTATTTACGAACAAATCCTGAGATTGATATTTCTTTTCCGTATTACTATAAGAATTATTTTTTAGGGTGTGATTTTGGTTTTGGGTTTTCAAAATATTTTTATATAGAAACAGAGCCTTTTCTTTCAAGGTGCCATTCCGATATTCACCAGTTTGGAAATTTTCACAATATTCCTTTGGATTTAACTCATACTGAATTTGAACAGCCAAGGTGGGCTTACGGAAGTATGGGGTATGCAGGAAAAAACTGGGGCGTAAATTTTGTATTAGGAAAAGAAGGACTTCGTCACGGAAACTCTATTTTGGGCAGTGTATGTTATAACGACACCTTTGAAACAGATTTTTATTCGCAATTAAATCTTTACACAGAAAGATTTAAATACAGTATGGATATAACTGAAGTGGATATTAACAGATTTTTGTATCTTCATCAGATTGAATTTAAGCCCTATTTTAAGAATTTAAAAATATCCTGCATTGAAGGAAACCTTGTAAATGCTCCTTTTGAACTAAGGTTTTTGAATCCTTTAATGATTATGCATTCTTTTGCAGGCTGGCTTTCATATATCACTGAAGAAGAAAAAAACTGGTATGGAGAAGAAGCTCATTTTTGTGCTTACCTCTGTTTTTTAGTTGAATATAATCCAATTAAAAATCTTCGTACTTATTTTAATTTTTCCCAAACAGAAATACAGTGGCCGTGGGAGCAGAGTTCCATACCTAATGGTATGGGCTTCCAACTGGGAGCTGACTACCGTTGGAATGGTTTTTATGACGGATATTGGATTTTAAGTGGAGAAGCGGTTTACACAAATCCCTGGCTTTATGTAAAAAATGGAGCTGAATGGTCTCTGTATAGTCACAGAGATTCCAAAAATTTTCCTAACAATTGGGACGATATTAATTCATGGATAGGTTTACCTGAAGGACCTGACTGTATTGGTGGAAAATTGAAATTTTCGTATGTTAAATATGATAAATTTGAAGCAGATGTTTCCTGGAAATTTACAGCTCATGGAGAAAATGGCTTTGGACTTTTTAATCAAAAAAATGAAAACGGGTATTATGACTATTTTCCAAGTGTAAAAGAAAAACATGCAAAAACTGAAGAAGAAAAAAAGAATGCTTTGGAAAGTGCAGAAAATTTGGGACTTCATGGTGTTGTTTCATATAAAAATGTAATTTCGTTTGGAGGAACATATGTTTTTAATAGGTTTGTTTCATTAAGCGGTAAGATTGATTATTCCTTTATATTCAACCATAATAATATTCAGGATAATTTCCAGCACGGTGCTGAATTTGATTTATCCTGTACTTGTAAATTGTTTTAACGTTGAGGTTATTTATTTATGAAAAAAATATTTGCTGTTTGTTTTGTTCTGTTTACCGGAGTAGTTTTTGCACAAAACCATTCTACAATCCCGCTTGATGATGCTGTTTATGATGTTATTGAAAGTGCAGAAGCAAAAGGTTATTGTGCTTTTCTTTATGATGTAAAACCTTACAGTCAGAGTTATGTTATTTCTGTATTAGATGAAATTATAGATAATCTGGAAAATACAGAATCTGAAGATAATTCACTTATTGCAAAGGAATTGGAAATTGTAAAAGCTCAAAAAAAACGATTTGAAAAACAGCCTGGTTTTAACTGGAAGAATCTTGAGTTTTTATATCAGAAAGATATAGGAA
>JABUUX010000359.1 GCA_021442965.1 Treponema sp. | reverse complement strand
TTTCTGTTACAGGAAGCGAGCTTGAAATTACGGTAAAAGAAGACGGAAGTGAAGAGTTCCCGTACACAGAATGGGGAAGTTTGACCAGTGCTTTCTTTACTTGGCAAATTTATGTTGATGAAGACAGTCCGGAACCTGAAACTCAAGATTTTTATGCTGCACTTGGAAATAATGTAACTATCCCTAATAATTCTGCATCCATTGAACAGGATTCAAATTCCATTACCAGAATTCATTTTTTAGAAAATACAAAAATTGATGGAGCTTCTGCAACTGATGTTCTTTTCTTATGTAATAAAGGCTCCCTTGAAATTATTACTCCAACACCAAACTATACCTCCGGAGACTACACGTCTTTTGAAAACTTTACAAAAGGTGTTGTAAATGTTACCGGCGGAACATTTACCTGCAGTAATGCTTCATTTATAAAAAATTCATCTGTTTCACCTGTAACTGTTAGTTCTGGCATAGCAAGTTTTACAGACTGTCTTTTACAGGAAAACTCTTCTGCAAACGGAGGGGCAGTTTATGTAACAGGAAATAAAGACGCTTCTGCAACATTTACAAACTGTCAGCTTTTAGGAAACTATGCTACTAGCGGAAAAGGTGGCGCTTTGTTCATAGATAATGTGAATGCAGAAGTAACACTTAACAGTTGTTCTGTAAAACGTAACTACATTGTAAGTACATTCCCTAATAATCCTCCACTTATAACACATCTTTACGGAGGTGGTGTTTATTTTTCTAAGGGTATATTAAATCTAAAAAGTTCTACTGTAACAGAAAACTTCCGCATTAAAGATGGTGCAACACCTCTTTATGGAATAAATGATATTATTCAAACTACAGGGGCTATTAATAAAACCTTTAATGATATTTATATTTACGAAACCGCAAATAAGCCAACTGTGAATTTCTCTGGTTCTAACAGTGAATATGGAAACATCATATGTGGCTTTGCTTCCAGCTACCAGCCAGTGCTGAATATTGATTCATCATTTGAATGGAAAACTAATTATTCTTACGGTGCGTCATTAATTACTTTCTATACAAATACTTCTTCTTCCACATGGACACCTGAAAACCAAACCATTTTTAATTTTATGGAAAACTATACCGATAAAACTGGAAGCACTGTTTCATACGATAAAAAATTCCAATTCCTTGACATAGGCAGCTGGGGCTTATTAAATTCTGATAATGAAGAGGAAACAGATTTAATGCAATTTACAATAGTTGTTAATGTTGATTACGAAAATAAGAAAATTTCCTCTTCTACCAAAAACAACTAACCTTACATCACGGAGTAACTGAAATGAAAATTTACACAGAGCTTAAAGTCCGGCCGTACGAATGTGATTCTTACAATCACGTGAACAACGCGGTTTACCAGAATTATCTGGAATACGCCCGCATGGATTTACTTCATCAAATTGGCTTTAATTACAAAGGCTTTTTTGAAGCCGGATTTTTTCTCTATGTAACTCATGTTGATATCTTCTACAAGGCGTCTGCCCTTCCGGACGATGAACTTATCATTGAAAGTGAAATGGTAAAGATTGGTTTTATAAGCGGAACAATCCACCAGATAATCAGAAAAAAGGACGGTACCGTCTGCGTTGAAGCCGATGTAGACTGGGCTTGTGTCAGTGCAGAAAGTCACCGTCCTTGTAAAATTCCTAAGGATTTTATGATTCCGGAACTTGAAGTAAAAAAGTAAGTTTTATTCCAGCACAATAGATTTTACTGTGGCAAACCCCGTTCCCCGGTATGTAAGGTACAGCGCACTTTTACCACAGTTTAAATCTACATCACAACTCCACTTTTGCCATACGGAACAGGAATCCACAGGTATTTCTGCCAGAACTTCCCCGTCAATGTTTGTCCGTACTTCAAACTTTCCGTTGCAGTAACCGCGGGTTATGACGCTCACCTTTTTTGTATCCTTAAAATCAAAATATTTAAATCCCGCTGTGGCTGTATCTTTCATATTGTAAATGTATGTTTCGGGCCAGTCTGTATTTTCTACCTTACTAAAGTCTTCATCTGGTTCCCCGGAATACTGTTTGAAATTTGGGAATGCATCATCATTTGTAACATGTCCGTTTTCTTTTTCTGTAAAAAGATTACAGGCAATTACCGCTGGGTATTCCCCTTTCCCTTCCAAAGGTCCGCCATTCAAACCACAGGAGGTAAGCTCTACCTGAGGGATACTTCCATCTTCCAGAATATTTATTCTTTCAGCACACGCCTGACGTGAAAACTCCGTTCCGTTTGTGTGGCGGTGGTAAAAAATGTACCATTCCCCGTTTATGAATTCTATACTTCCGTGATTATTTGCTCCATATGCTGTTGGACGGTCAGTATCTTTGTAAGATGAAATTCCCTTGTCGCAGTTTGAAATTATCACTCCGCCGTATTTAAAAGGTCCTTTTGGATTTTCTGATGTACTGTAGCAAAGTTCATGTCCGTTTACAGAAGAATAAATAAAATAATATTTTCCGTTTACTTTTCTCATAGAAGATGCTTCAAAAAACTCATGCCCTTCAAATCCGCTGCCTTTTGCATAAGGTTTGCTTGGTGCAACAAAAGTCATATCTTCTTCAATGGTAAGCATATCTTTTCCTAAAACAACGCACATAGGACCATGCCGGCTTTTTTCATGACCAAAGCAGAATCCTGTATAAAGATATGTTTTATCTCCTTCTGTAAGCACACCCGGGTCAAACTGAGGCTCATCCCCTTTGGCGTGATTTTCGCCGTAACGAGTTCCATCTTTATAGTGAACATATCCTAAAAACTGGAACTTTCCGCAAGGAGTGTCACAAACTGCTACAGAAACAAACCATTCACGGTCATAAACATAATAAAGATAATACCGCCCGTCCGGTCCTTGGGTTACATCCGGAGCATAAAGACATTTTGTTCTGTCCTCATTTCTTCCCGGTGCTGAACGCGGATAAATAACACCTTCATAACGCCAGTCAGTCAAATCATTAACGGGAGCACTCCAGCATACATAGTCACCCAGACAGTAAACCCAGCCGTTATAAATATCATGAGAACCGTATACATAAACACGGTCGCCAAAAACATGCGGCTCTCCGTCCGGAACATATTCCCACGAAGGCATGTATGGATTAAAAATCTGTTTTTTCATTTTGTCCTCAAAAACTTTTTATGTTCTTTCATTATATCCCGTGCCTAAAGAAAAGCAATTGAACTTTTTCTATGCTTTGAGATAAAATATTTTATGATAAAGTTAGAAGAAAGAATCCGTAAAGACGGACAGGTTTTATCAAAAGACATTCTTAAAGTCAGCAGTTTTCTAAATCATCAGATTGATGTAGAACTTTTGGATGAAATGGCACAAGAATTTGCCCGTATTTTTTCAGATGTAAAAATCACAAAAGTTCTGACCATTGAATCTTCTGGAATTGCCATTGCCTGCGCTGTGGCACGTGTTCTAAAAGTTCCGGTTGTATTCTGTAAAAAAACATTAAGCACAAACATCAATGACGATGTTTTTTCAACTCCTATTCATTCCTTCACACACGGTAGAGATTACAATGTAATTGTTACAAAAGATTTTGTCCAAGCACAAGACAGCATTCTTATTGTGGACGATTTTTTGGCTAACGGCTGTGCCCTTGAAGGTCTTGCAAATTTGGTAAGAGCCGCTGGAGCTACACTGGTTGGAGCCGGCATTGCTATAGAAAAAGGATTCCAGGACGGAGGAAAAAAACTGCGCCAAAGCGGAATGCGCGTAGAAAGTCTTGCTATTGTTGACTCAATGGATCCTGAAAAAGGCATTCTGTTCCGCAGGTAATAAGGTAATTATCCCAAAATTTTTGGGCAAGGAGAAATACATGAAAAAATCAATTTCATTTGTACTGACAATTGCAGTACTTCTGGCTGGTTTGTTTACTGGTTGTGACAAAAAATCAGAAACAAAAGAAACAAAACTTACAAAAGAAACTATGAAAGTAGGTTTTGTTTACATCGGTGTAAAAAACGATGGCGGTTACTCAGAAGCTCACGAACGCGGACGCAAAGCCGTTGAAGCTATGGGCATTAAAACTGCTGTTGTTGAATCCATCAGTGACCAGGATACAGCTGCCTGTGAAAAAGCTATCACAGACCTTATCAACCAGGGCTGTAATGTAATCTACACAAACAGCTTCGGATTCCTTGGTGCCACACAGAACATGGCAGCAGAATATCCTAATGTTTACTTTGGACACTGTTCTTCAGATGCTTCACTTCCAAACATGTGTTCTTATTTTGGAAAAATGTATCAGGCTCGTTACCTTGCAGGTATTGTTGCCGGGAAAAATACAAAGAACGGAAAAATCGGTTACGTTGCCGCTTTCCCAATTCCAGAATGTATCCGCATGCTCAACGCTTTTACTCTTGGTGCCAAATCAGTAAACCCAGATGCCACAGTTGAAGTTGTTTGGACAAACACATGGTACGATCCTGCAATCGAAAAACAGGGAGCTCTGGAACTTTTGAACCGCGGTTGTGATGTTATTGAACAGCATCAGGACACAACAGCTCCTCAGGTTGCCGCTCAGGAAAAAGGAGCCCTTTGTCTTGGTTATAATGTTCCAACTCCAAACGCTGCACCAAAAGCTTACCTTACAGCTCCAATCTTTGACTGGCCTGTATTCTACACTTCAAACGTTCAGGCAATTCTGGATGGAACTTGGGAAGGAAAACAGTACTGGCTTCCATACTCAACAGGAATTGCAAAACTTGATACACTCACTTCACTTTGTGCTCCAGGAACACAGGAAGCCGTAGACGCAGTTGCAGCCCTTATGAGTAAAGATGCCTTTGAACCTTTCACAGGTCCTCTTTATGACAACGAAGGAAACCTTAAACTTGCTGACGGTGAAAAAATGTCAGACAAAGACATCTGGAATATGATGTGGTATGTTGACGGTGTAATTGTTAAATAATTTTTAGGGAAGGAGCCCCTTCCCTGGCCTCAACTAAAAAAGCCGGTCGTACTTTTCAACGACCGGCTTTTTCATTTTCGGCACACCTATCCCGCCTGGGGCTTTGCCCCAAACCCCTTTTGAACTACCAGATATCCAAATCTTCGGCCAGTTCGTAAAGCTCTGGTAAAGATAAATCCGTATATATATCAGTATCTAAAGCAATAATGTAAGAACTTACACTAAAAGACAATTCTTTTACATTGTCATTTTCCAAATACCAACCCCTATTACCCAGAACATCTACAGGTTTGTTTGACGGAATATTAATACTCCCTTTTTCTGCCATAAACATTCTGTGTACTTTAGAAGCGTTATAATCATAATCCATATCAAAAAATCCCACAGAAATTTCTTCATCATCCTGGTCAAAAAATACATTTGCATGCCATGTTCCTACAATTGGAAGTGACCATTCCGCATAGTTTCTTTCTGAAGCATAAGATTCAGAAACTTGAGCCAAAATGTAAGCTTCAAAATTCCTTTCTGTAAAAGGATTGTGTGGAAGAATATAGAACGTTCGCCGAATCTGCGGATAAACAAGAAGTGAACTGTCTAAATACGAACAGTCCATAAAAGCCCTGAATTCTATTTCTGAAAAATTTTCTGCCAGCATAATAATTCCCATTTTTTTATCATCGGTATACCCAAACAGGAAAGTTTCATCGGCATATTCATTTCCCACAAAAGAATGCAGAATCCCATAATTAATCTTAAAATCGGCCTCTATGCATCCATCTTCTTTGTAATCATAAACTGTATCAATATCTGGCATTCCGTCTTCTGACTGCAGAATATAAACTGTCAAATCTTTATTAAAAAGATAATCTCTATATTTTGCAAAAGAAATGGAATCTATTTTTTCATTTTTAAAATAGCTGTTTGGAACATCCATATAATCTTCTATACGTTTTCCGGCGTTCCTTAAATTCTTGCAATCAAGAATTCTACATTCTACAATTTCAAAATTTCTGTTTATAGGAAACTGACTTATACCCATGCGCACATTTTCTGAAATCACTTCCGGAAGCTCGTAAGCCCCTGTATTTAGAGTAACACTTTCTCTTTTTACCACTTCATCATATTTTGCAAGTTCATCAGAAAAATCTATAAAGTCCAAAACTTCTATTCCGTTAATGCCTAAATCTTCAAGTACTTCCTGAAAGATTTCTGCTTCTTCCTCTGTTTTAAAAACTCCTGCATGTAGGTCAAATCTGAAAAATGCTTTATCATCATATTTTTTTAAAACGTAAGCGTTTAAATCCATTTCATTCATTCTGTCTCTGTCATGTAATGCTTTTTCTTCTTCGCGGTAAGATCTGACAAAAACAGAATATGGAGTTTCTTCTGAAAGCTCCACTTTTTCGTTTGTTTCCAGCACAACAGGGTCTTCAGGAATTACTATTTCGTATGCTGATTCTGTGTTTTCTTCTGGCTCTTCTTCATCTGGAATAAAAATCATATTTTTTTCAGGTTCAGCCACTGGAATTTCTAATACAGATTTTTCTGTAGTTTCTATAAACGGCAATTCAACATCATAAACTTCAGGCTCCGGAATATCTGTAAGAAAAACGTTTTCTGCTTCCCGAACCGGCAGGTCTGCTTCACAAATCCATAAATCAGAAAAACCAAGTTCCCTAAGTTTTACAGAAGACAAAAGTCTGTTCTTTTTTTCTCTGGCTTCATCCCGTAAAAGAACATCGTCAAAAAATAATACGCGGTAAAAATTTTCTCCGTACTGATTTACTCCACTTTCAATAAAACAGTCAAAACCTGCATTATTTAAAACAGTACACTCTTGTTCAGCATTTTTTAAATCTGAATACGAACCTGCACAAACAAACCAAGTCTTAGCAAAAAGACCAGACAAAGAAATAAAAACCAAGGTAAGAACTAATCCAAAACGTTTCATTCTTATATTGTATACCACTTTACGCTTTACTACATAATTGTTTTTTTGCCCAACCCTGTCTAATAAAATTTACAAAAGATTTATAACAGCTCACTTATGTCAGAAATTACATAATCTGCATCATTTACTTTTCCAAATCCGTATGATGCATGAATAAATGGAATTCCAGCTTTATGAGTTGCATCACAATCTCCCTGAGTGTCTCCAATATAAGCAGGATATTTTAGGCTATTTCGTTCAATAATCAGTTTTATATTTTCTGCTTTTAAAATACCCGCATCTCCGTAACAAGCGTGGTCTAAAAATAAAGGTGCAAAGCCTGTAACTTTAAGCATCATTTCTATATATCCGCTCTGACAGTTTGATACAATGTATAATTTGTATTTTTTGCTTAAGGCTTCAAAAGTCTCCTTCACATGAGGATATAGTTTTCCTCCTGTAGAACCTACCGCCACTCCTTCTTTTTCGTAACAAAGATATTTGTATTTTTCACGGATGTCTTTGCTTTCTTTTGGAAGAATTCTTTCAATAATTTCGTCCATTGGTTTTCCAAAAAGTCCTTTCAAATCGTCAGGGGTAACATGAGCATAAGAAAGGTCCATTTCATCCAGAGCTTCATTCCACGCAGGTGCCACAATTGGAGTAGTGTCCCAAATAGTTCCGTCAACATCAAAAATCAGTGAATCAAATTTTTTTAAGTCCATAGGGTGAAGTATAAATTAAAGTTTTATTGAAGTTAATAAGTCTGCTTCGTTAGAATATACTTAACAAATGGTGGTTTCGACACGCTCAACCTAAAGATTTCGATAAACACAACCACCGTTTACTTTTATGGAGGCACTTTATGAAAAAAATCCTTATTATTACTTCTCTGCTTTTTTTATCTTTTAGTTTATTTTCTCAAGGCTTTGTAACTTCTTTTGGACTTAACTTAAAAAACCAATACTCAGAAACAGTATCCAGTCCCGGCTACGACAAATGGGCCATAGAAGCAGAACTTTCCGGAGAACTGGATTATATTATCGGACCTGCTTTTACTCTTGGTCTGGATTTAGCTTTTTCTGGAGGAATCTGTCCCAAAGAATCCATAAAAGATTTTTCTACTCCAATGCTTGGAATTAATGTTGCACCTCTTGCTGGTCTTACTCTTATCCATGAACTTTTTGTTTTTCAGCTGGAAGCCATGCCTGTTCAAATTCACACAAATTTTATTTTACCAAGTGAATCTGTTGGATATAAAAA
>JABUUX010000279.1 GCA_021442965.1 Treponema sp. | reverse complement strand
CTTTTTTTCTTTAACAGGCTTTGCAGTCTCACCAATCATCATAAGACCGATTTCTTCTTTAGTTGATTTTTTTGGATCTACAATTCCCATGATTTTTCCGTCATGAATAACCATAAGCCTGTCTGAAAGCCCCATAAGGACATCCAAATCTTCTCCAATAAAAAGGACACCAACTCCTTTCTCTTTTTGACGATTCAGCATATTGTATACTGTGTACGAAGCCCCAATATCCAAACCACGAACAGGATAGGCGGTAACAAGAACTTTTGGATTCATTCCAATTTCTCGTCCCAAAAGTACTTTCTGAATATTCCCGCCCGAAAGTTTTTTTACAACATGTTTTACAGAAGGAGTTGAAATATCGTATTCGCCTACAATGGCTTCTGCACGGCGTTTACCTTCTTCCCTATCCATAAAAATACCTTTGGATTCATCATAGGTTTTTAGCATTACGTTATCTATAATGTTCATACCTGCAACCAGACCCATTCCAAGTCTGTCTTCAGGAACAAAACTCATACGTATTCCTTTTTTCTTTATTACTAAAGGAGAGAGTCCTACAAGTTCTTCTTTCATAAATTTTATGGAACCGGAGTCCGGACGAACAAGTCCTGCAATAGATTCACAAAGTTCTTTTTGACCCGAGCCGGCAATTCCTGCAACACCCAGAATCTCGCCACCGAATAAATCAAACTTAATGTCATTCAAAATGAAGCTATGGTTTTCTTTATCGGTAAAAGTTACACCCTGCATCTGTAAAAGAGGTTCTGTAGATTTTTTAGAATCGGGTCTTTCTATTTCAAGTGATACCTGATGTCCTACCATAAGATTTGTAAGTTCTGACGGGTTACAGTCTTTTGTTTTAAGAATGCCTGCATATTCTCCTTTTCGTAATACCGCTACACGGTCAGAAATGCTCATTACTTCATGAAGCTTGTGTGTGATAATTATGATTGTACAGCCGTCGGACTTCATTTTTTTAAGAACTTCAAAAAGATGGTCTGTTTCCTGAGGTGTAAGAACAGCTGTCGGTTCATCCAGAATAAGAATGCGTGCTCCGCGGTAAAGTACTTTTAAGATTTCTACAGTTTGTTTTTCGCTTACAGACATTTCATAAATCTTTTTGTCGGGGTCAATTGAAAGGCCATAAGTATCTATAAGTTTTAGAATTTTAGCACGAATCTGTTTTTTGTTTATAAAAAAACCGGATTTTTCGCCCATAGTGATATTTTCAAGGGCAGTCATTACGTTTACCAAAAGAAAGTGCTGGTGAACCATTCCAATGCCGGCTTTTATAGAGTCCGCAGGATTTGAAAATTTCTGGAGTTTTCCGTCAATATAAATAGAACCTGCATCAGGAGAGTAAAGTCCTGCCAGCATATTTACAAGAGTAGTTTTACCTGAACCGTTTTCTCCAAGAAGTGCAAGTATTTCGCCTTTTTCGATATCCAGACTCACGTTAGTGTTAGCGTGCACCTCTCCGAAAGTTTTGGAAATATTCTGAAGTGAAATGTAAGCCATAGACTCAGTTTAGCAGATTTTCAGAGAATATTATAGGAAAAAAGCTACAAAGAAAATATTTACTCTACAGTAACAGATTTTGCCAGATTGCGCGGTTTATCAGGATCATAACCTTTAAGGATAGCACAGTAATAAGAGAACAGCTGAGAAGGAATTACTGTTGTAAGTGAAGCCAGAATATTTGAAACCATTGGTATCTGGAATTTTTCATCAACTTTTCCTTCAAAAGATGAGCCTGTATCCTGAGTGATTACAAATGTTGCAGCACCACGGCTTTTTACTTCAACAATGTTTGAGCCTATCTTATCATAGAGTGATGGTTCTGACGCAATGGCTACCACCAGAGTTTTTGTGTCTATAAGTGCAATAGGTCCGTGTTTAAGTTCTCCAGCGGCAAAAGCTTCTGAATGCATGTATGAAACTTCTTTAAGTTTAAGTGCACTTTCAAGGCTTGTTGCGGAATCAAACTGGCGGCCAATAAAAAAGATTTTGTCTTTATTGAACTGGCGGGATGCAAACTTCTGAACTACATCTTTATTGTCCAAAATTTCCTGAACTTTAGAAGGGATAGTTTCCAGTTCAGAAAGGATTTCTGTAGTTTTTTCAGAAGAAAGAACACCGCGTTCTTTTCCGGCCTTTACTGCCAGAAGGTACAGACACATAAGTTGTGTTGTATAGGCTTTTGTTGAAGCAACAGCAATTTCAGGACCTGCCCAAGTGTAAATTACTTCGTCGGCTTCACGGCTAACAGTTGAACCTACAACATTTGTAATTGCTATTACTTTTAATCCCTGTTTTTTTGCAAGGCGCATAGCCATAAGTGTGTCAGCAGTTTCACCAGACTGGCTGATGACGATGAAAATATCATCTTTGTTCAGAACCGGGTCACGATAGCGGAATTCGGAAGCAACATCAACTTCTACATTTAGTCTGGCAAGTTTTTCAAAGGCGTATTTTGCAACAACACCTGCATGGTATGCTGTTCCACAAGCTGTAATGACTACGCGACCGGCGTTTTTCCAGGCGTTATCGGATTTCATTTCTTCAAAAATTACGTCAACTGGTTTTCCGGAATTATCCTTTACGATACGAGGACGCATTGTATCTGTAAGGGCTTTAGGCTGTTCGTGAATTTCCTTAATCATAAAATGCGGATATCCGTTCTTTTCTGCAGCATCAATATCCCATTCAACATACGAAGGTTCTTTGATGATTTTTTCACCTTCAAAATTAAACAAATCTACATGGTCTGTATAAAGTACAGCAATTTCTTTTTCGCCCAAATAGTAAACCTGACGTGTGTGTTCCAAAAGGGCAGGCACATCAGAAGCAATAAAGTTTTCGTCTTTTCCAAGTCCAACTACAAGAGGACTTTCCTTACGTGCACAAAGAATTCTGTCTGGATAATCTTTGCAAACAACTCCAAGTGCGTAAGAACCTTCCAGTTTATGAAGAGTATCTTTGAGTGCTTTGAAAAGGTCGTGACTGTTTTCGTAGTAATAGTTTAAAAGATGGGCAACAACCTCAGTATCAGTCTGGCTGCGGAAAACAATTCCCTGAGACTGAAGCCATTCTTTAAGTTCAGAATAATTTTCAATGATTCCATTATGAACTACAGCAAGTGTTCCGGAAACATTTGTGTGTGGATGTGCATTTACATCACTAGGTTCTCCATGAGTAGCCCATCTTGTATGACCTATACCAAGGTTGCCTCGTACTGTTTCTTTTGCAACAAGTTCTTCTAAAAATTTCAGAGCACCTTTTGCTTTGCGTACAAGTACATTATCACCATCAAGAACAGCAATCCCCGAAGAATCGTATCCGCGGTATTCAAGTTTCTTAAGGGCGTTAATCAGAACCTGATCAGCCATTTTATTTCCGATATATCCAACAATTCCACACATAATTTTCCTCAAAATAAGTTGATAAAATTTCTTTTAATTTTAGCAAAACTTCTGTTTCCGTTCAATAAAAAGGGATTTCGGTGTAAAATCATAGCATGGTTTTTCTTCCGGTAGCTGAGGAACATTATGAAATACTCAAATCTTTTTTGACTCCTTATGAATATTACTGTGCAAGCCTTTGTTCTAGTGTAAGGAAAAAAAGTAAAAATATTTATATTGTGCTTAAATCAGGAGCTGGAAATAGTCTGAAAAATGAGAATGATATTTTTGGTGTAATTTATCTGAATTTATCTATGCTTTTTTGTCTTCCTTTTCTTAAAGAAAACGACAGTGATTTTGAACATTCATTTTTAAATTTTATACAGGACAAAAAAATTAAATGTGTTGATGGTGAAGAAAAGGCTGCACAAATAATTAACAAAAATCTTCAAAAAAAATTGATACACCCAACAATGGTAAATGAGTATTTTCTTATGACAAAAGAAGATGATTTTTTGTTGCCACCCCCATCTTCCCTTCTTTCAATGGGTGAAGAAATAATTTGTTGTAATGCAAATCATTTGGAGGATTTATTTGATTTACAAAAAAGTTATTTGAAAGAAGAAGTTGCTCAAGGAATGGAGACTCCTACTGAACTTTATATAAAATCAAATTTAAAAATGCTATTAAGAACTCAAAAAGTATTTGCCATTGAAACGGATGGAAAATTTGTGGCTAAGGTAAATACAAATGCGATTGGGTGGAATTGGGTACAGATTGGCGGTGTGTATACACATTTGCAGTACAGAAGGTCGGGTTATGGGCTTTGTCTGATGTCTTTATTAAGCAGGCGAATAATAAAAACAGGCCGGAAAATATGTCTTTTTGTAAAAAAGAAAAACATTCCGGCCCTTCAGCTTTATGAAAAACTTGGATTCAAAAAATCCTGCAGTTTTTGTATTTTATATTACTGATTATTTGCTGTATCCCATGGCAACAATTGTAAAAGCTTTATCTTCATCTCCGGCTGCAAGTTTTACTTCAACTGTATGATTTTCTGCAATATCAGAATCAATTACAATAACTTCAAGGCTGTTATTCCATCCTTTCCCGGTAAAGCCATCTACAGTCTGAGATAGTTTTCCATCAACATAAATTTCTGCTTTTCCTGATTTTAATCCAGTCCAGCTTCCGAAATCTTTATAAACTAAAATAAGGTTTTTGCAGTTTAAGGCCATTTTAAAAGGTTCATTACCGGCTCCAGGTTTGTGATACCAGTTTACAGGAAAATCTCCTTTGTTTGTTTTTTTAATCGATTGAGTTTGAGAGTCTGTGGAGTTAAAACTTCCGGCAAAAATTTTTACATTATCATCATCGCCTTTAATCTGACAAAAGCCCGATAATTCATGTGGTTTTTTGTAAGTAGAAGGAATCTCATAAACTTCATCAGGTAAGGCTTTATCTGCAATATCCAGAATGTTCATAAGACAGTCTGACATAATTGTGTGACCTTCTTTGGTGGGATGAACATTGTCTGTGTAAAACTGTTCGTCTTTAAAAGAATCCTGCCGATTGTTAAAAGCATTCTGAATACTAACTTGTGGAATGTTGTAGTGATTTGCTACAAGACTCATTTGGTTTTGAGTATTTGGATACTGGGCTGCAGAATAAAGAGCAATTACAGCGGCGTCTGGTTTTGCAGTAAGTGCGTGACGAATAAGTTCTTCGAAGGCACGTTGTTTTGTCGGCTCGGCTCCATCATTTACTGCAAACTCAATAACTAGAAGATCAGGATCGGTTTTTAGTACATCAACAACGTCCTGCTTATACCGTATAAGACCTACTACAGAAGATGTGCCGGAAAGACCTGCACCGTTAAAAATTACATTAGAAACTCCGTTTGGTGAGTAAGCCTTGCTAATCATTTTTGAAAATTGATATGCATAGCCGTCTTTGAAGTTTGCAGGACCGGCTCCTTCTGTTACAGAACCGCCAATACAAGCAATGTAAACATTTTCTCCCGAGCGGACTTTTTCTAAAAATTTTTTTATACGTACATTGTTCCCTTTTGCCATAACTGATTTTTCAAGCATCAGTGCATAAGTATCATTTGGAATTGAGAAAGGATGAGAAGACATATCAGGCTCCTTGGTTGGTATTGTTTTTGCAGGTGTTGCCGGATTTGTGACGGCGGTTGATGTGCAACTGCACAGCGTAAGAAAGCAGGCGGCTGTTATGCCAATTAAAGATTTTTTCATTTTTCCTCCATGTAATGTAAAACTTAGTAAAGTTTGATTAGAACCCTTACAGCTTCTGCAGCAATATTTTTCATCTTAGTGGATGGCAGACTGTCTGAAAGAGAGATATCTGGTCCTGAAGATGCTGCAATCCAGAAACGTACATCATCTGCCTGTCGGTCTGGAGTAGAACAGCTGGCACTTACCGGAGCAAGACCGGTTTTAAAACTAAGGGTTGCCTGACGTGAAGATGAAAGCAAGTTTACAGCAGTAGAAATGTAAGATTTATTGCTGCATGGAATTGCAACAATACAAGGAGACGCAAAAGAGCGGTCAGCTCTAGGGTCTTTGGCAGGAACATAAATAGAGGTGTATTTATTAATTACAGAATTGTTTATGTTTCTGTGAGAAGAAAGCTTAAGGTATGCAGAGTTACAAATATTGTTATCCAAATAAAACAGAGAATCAGAATCTGAAAAAGAAAGGCATGAATTGTTCAGTGTTTTATTTTTGTAAAGAGCAGCAAGGGCTTCTAATCCCTGATTAAGTTCTCCATTTTCTGTACAAAGTTCATTTATGCAGTTTTTTACATTTTCATCTTTTCCTGTTTTAAAGGCTTCATAAAGTTTTTCTTCTGCTGTAATAAGTGCATTTCTTCCGGAGAAGGCTTCACTTAGTGAGCCTAAAAAATCAAGAAGGTTGCAATCATTTCCACCAGAGAAGATAAAAGGTGACTGTTCCTCAGTTTTGGTTTTATTCCAGAAATTGGTTATATCTTCCCATACATTGATGCTTTCAACGCCACTGTTTCTGAATTCAAATAAATTGATGTCGAATTGATAAAAGTCATAAAGAAGAGGAACTGCAAACAGTTTTTTCTCTTCAGAAATAGAAGCCTGACGAACAGTTCCAGGCATTGTTTCAAGCATAGCGGTATCTAAAGGGTTAACATTTTTATTTTTAAGGGCGAAATCTTTTACATCATAATCAAGATTTGCAAAGATGATGGAAGCCTTTTTTGCAAGTTTATTTTTTGAAAGAGGGATTGTTACATCAAGTGTTACATATTCATATTTAACAGGATTTCCCTTTTTACCCGCAGGAAGAGTTTTCATTTCTTCTACAATACAGTTCTGAACTTTTTCAGGAACGTTATAAAAAGCTACCATTGGTTTATAGGACGCAATTGAAATAGCAGTAAAAGCTCCTGCCAGAATAAGAACCAGGACAGCCGAGGCGATAATAATTATTTTTGTAAGTTTTGACATTTTCATACTCTACATTATCGGAAGATTTGAAAATGTTCTCAACGAAATTTTTTTTGAGATTTTTTCAGATTTTTATAATCATCTTTCATTTTGTATTTTCTATTGCTCTAAACTACAAGTGAAAATCTTCCGAAGATAGAAATATGACTATCCTCATCTTTTTTTTAGCAATGTTCCTTTGCGCCGCTCCGGTATCGGCACAGAACATAAAGCCTTTGTATCAGCTGCCGGAAGTAACATCATCCGGAGAAAAAGAATCGGCTCAATTTTTGGTTGGAGCAGATTCAGGCCTTTATCGTATAACTTCTTCTAACAATGCTATTCCTTTATGGACCGAAGGCCGTGTAGATCAGATTATTAGAATTGACCGTACAGCTCAGGGTTCAGAGGGATGGTTTATCAGAACTTCAAAAGGTATATTTTTTACTTCAGATTTAAAAAATTTTGAAAGTCGCAACGAAGGGCTTCCTTTTCTTACTGTAAAAAAATATGACGGAGTAAAGGCTCATACAGAACAACAGATTCATACTATTGAGGATATGAGTGTGAATCCTGTAAATCAAAAAGAACTGGTAGTGGCTACAAAGAAAAGTGTTTACTACTCCAAAGACTCTGGAAAGACCTGGAAAAATTTGGGTTCAATGAGTCTTATAACTCCGGGAATTAAAGCCGTAGCGGTGGCAACAATTGATGACCGTTCTGTAGTTTTTATGAGCCATCCTCTTTTGGGATTTTCTTATACCTATCCTGACGAAGCAAAACCTCAGTGGCGAGATGTAGACCAAGGGTTTGAAAAAATGCAGTCTCTTACAACAACTGATGAAATTTCAGATATTTGTGTAGTTTCAAGACGGGGTTTTGATGGTTTGTTAAAAACAGAAGTTTATATTTCTCAGACTTATCTTCCGTGCATTTACCGTTTTAACTGGGAAGAAAAAAAGGCTGAACTTATTTATCGCGGTAAAGAAATGCTTACTGTAATAGACGGACTTACACCTGTAGATAATGCCATAATGTATACTACAGTAGAAGGATTTGGAGCTGTGGATTTGACGACTTTTGAAAGTCCGGGTCTTCCAAAAGAAAAGGCTAACTGGGAAAAGGCATTTGCATCCGTTCACAGTATGGTAAACACAGCATGGGTTCCTGCAACAAGAAGCGGATTTGGCAAAGGGATTCTTTTAAATGAACTATGGCTTTTGTATCCGGGTACAGTAAATACTCCTTATGCCGAAGTTGCTGACGGTAAAAAAGCCCTTTACGGTTCTGCATATCGCTGCAGGGAGCAGGAAGGAATAGATAAATACAAAAAACTAATTCTGGATAA
>JABUUX010000289.1 GCA_021442965.1 Treponema sp. | reverse complement strand
CTATGCTTTGCTCTAAGCACTTCCAAATTTCTTTTTACCAGTTCTACAGCAGTTACATCATATCCTTCAGAACAAAGCTGAACTGCATAGCGACCAGTTCCGGCACCTAAATCCAAAATTTTTATTTCAGAAGGAGATTTTTCTTTGGGTAAAAACTTATGTATATAAAAAAGAGACGTTTCAAATTCTACCTGACCGTGACGAGTCTTAAGACGGTTGTCTTCGTTAAATTTATTGTAGTATTTTTCTATTTCAGTCAATTTGTGTCCTCAAAAAAAAAGCCCGCACGATTCGTACAGGCTTTCTATTATATATTATGCAAAACTTTGTGTCTTATTCTGCAAAAGCATCATCAACTTTTTTGCACCAGTCATTCTTTTCAGCTTCGCTTAAAAATGATGCAGTAAAACTGTATTTAATAAGCTGCTTGATTTCATCCATACTAAAACCAAGCTGATCATAACAAAGCCATAGTTCTTCAAGCATTGTAGTTTTAAAGAAAACAGGATCATCTGTATTTATCGTAACTATCATTCCCTTGTCAAAATATTTTTTTACAGGATGGTCTTTTGCTTTTGTAACAATCTTTTTGGTAAAAGTATTTGATGTTATACAAATTTCAACCGGCAGTTTTGTTTCTGCAAGTTTGTCCATCAGTTTTTCATCCTGCATTGCAGTAAGTCCGTGGCCTATTCTTTCTGCATGACAAAGATTTATAGCATCCCAAATTGATTCAGGACCAACATCTTCTCCTGCATGAATTACAGCATGTTTTCCATCTTTAAGTGCCATTTCATAAACCGGTGCATACTCTTTGGCAGGACCTTTTGATTCAGCTCCTCCAAGCCCTATTCCAATAATATCATCACATGGGAATTCTTTCTGAAGATTGTAATTATTTATTGCATTTTCACAACCGAAAGTTCTGGAAACATCTTCCAAAAGTTTTATTGTAATATTGTGTTTTTCTTTAATTTCAGCAATTTTTTCATGGAAAATTGCAATCATTTCTTCATATTTAAAACCTTTTTTCAAAAATGCAGTTGGGGCAAAAAATGCTTCACAATAAGTAATACCGTTTTCTACAAGATAATTTCCCAAATCATCAAATACAAGGCGAAAATCTTCAACTGAAGTCAGAAGATCCTGAACTTTAAGAAATGCCTGTATAAATCCGTTCAAATCATCATATGTAAAAAGAGAAGTCTGTTCCTCTTTTGTCATTTCTTTACCAAAACGTTTAAGGTAAAGTTTTTTAACCGATTCCAGAGTAATTACTGCCTCTATATGAATATGAAGTTCTGCTTTTGGTACTTTTGCTACAACTGATGTAAATTCGGATTTTTTCAAAATTAAACTCCTGTCAGCGGATTTCAGCATAACAAGCCATATCTTATGGCTCTAAATACTTTATCATTATAATCATCGGCAGAAAATACCTTATTCTTAACTATTTTTATAGGAGATATGAGAAGAAAATGAACTACGGATACATCAGAGTATCAACCGACAAACAAACCGTTGAAAACCAGCGGTTTGAAATTATTGAATATGCTAAAAAGCATAATATTAAAATAGACCAATGGATAAATGAAACTATCAGCGGAACAGTTTCATTTCAAAAAAGGAATCTGGGACTGCTTCTTACCAGAACAAAAAAAGGAGACTTAATCATTTGTTCAGAACTTTCCAGACTGGGAAGAAATATGTTTATGATAATGAATATCCTTAATATCCTGATTGAAAGAGGTGTTTTCATTTACACAGTAAAAGAAAATTATGTACTAAGTGAAGACATTCAAAGTAAAGTCCTTGCCTTTTCATTCAGTATTTCTGCAGAAATTGAGCGCACTCTGCTTTCACAAAGAACAAGTGAAGCTTTGAAACGGCTGAAATCTGAAGGGAAAAAATTAGGACGACCTGTAGGAAAAAAGAATTCACATTACAAACTTACACCTTACAAAAATGAAATACGTTTTCTTTTGGAACAAAAGGTACCTAAAACTGAAATCATAAAAAAATACAAAGTAAGTAGTGCAACATTATATTCTTTTTTAAAAAGAAACGGTTTATTTAATCCATGATTTTTTTTCACAAAACTACATTTCTTTTCAATTGCTTGAAGTAATAAAATTCTAACTATATAATGATAGTTATGGGTGGAAATGAAAAATCAAAGAGTTCTCTGCTTAAGGCAGCTGAACTTGCAGCCGCAAAAGATGCGGCTGCCAAAGCAAAAAAAACAACGGCTGCAAAATCAGCAGTAAAACAAGTTTCAAAAACAAACAGCAAGACATCGGCAGAAAAAAAGACTGTGGCTAAAACAAGTTCTAAAACAGTGACCAAAACTACAGAAAAGCCAAAAACCGCAGTAAAAGCAAGCACTGCAAAAGGAACCGTAAAAACTTCAGCTAAACCAGCAGGAAAAACTGAAAGTAAACCGGCAGCTAAAACCACTGCAAAGTCTTCATCTAAAACAGTCAGTGTTTCAAAATCACCAGCAAAATCTGAAGTAAAAAAAACAGAAACTCTCAAAGCTGATTCTTTAAAAACTGTAAAACCCGCTTCAAAAACTAAAAATGTTTCGGCATCTACAGTATATGATGAAGATTCCATTCTTCACCTGGAAGGTCTTGAACACATCCGCTTAAGACCTGGTATGTACATTGGTTCCCTTGGTGACGGGTCAAATGAAAATGATGGTATTTATATTCTCCTTAAGGAAGGAATAGATAACTCCGTTGATGAATTTTCTCAAGGATTTGGAAAACGTATTGATATAGAAATAAAAGACGGCCACGTAAAAATCCGTGATTATGGACGCGGTATTCCTCTTGGAAAACTTGAAGACTGTGTTTCAAATGTTAATACAGGAGCAAAATATAATAATTCTGTTTTCAAACAGGCTATCGGTATGAACGGAGTCGGCATAAAAGCCACAAACGCTCTTTCATCTTATTTCCGCGCAGCTTCAATTCGCGACGGAAAGATGGCAGTTGTTGAATATGAACGCGGAGAAAAAAAGTCAGGAAAAACAGGAGCTGCAAAACCCGGAGTTCCAAACGGAACATTTCTTGAATTTATCCCTGACACAGAACTTTTTGGAAAATACGAATACAACATGGAAATGGTTGAAAAACGTATTTGGAATTACTGCTACTTGAACCCGGGATTAAAAATAGTTTGCAATGGAAAAGAATATCTTTCAGAAAAGGGGCTCGAAGATCTTCTTTCTCATGAAATGGGTGGAACTCAGAATGCTCTTTATGAACCGTTCAGCTACAAAGGTGACAGCCTGCAGTTCGTACTTACCCATACTGCAAGTTTGGACAAATTTGTTTATTCTTTTGTAAACGGTCAGAGTACTGATGACGGAGGTACTCACGTTACAGCATTTTTGGATGGATTTACTAAAGGTATAAATGAATGTTTCAAAAAAGAATATGACATTAAAGACGTTACCGGCGGACTTTTTGTTGCTCTAAAAATCGGTATTGATAATCCTATGTTTACAAGCCAGACAAAAAATAAACTTGGAAACGTAGAAATCCGTGCACCTATTATAAAAGAAGTTCAGGCTGCGGTTGATGACTGGTTACGACACAATCCTGCAGTAAAAGGCGCCATTGAAGATAAAATAATCCGAAACCAAAAAGCCAGAAATGAAATTAACAGCGTAACCGAAAAACAGATTCGTGAAGCCTCCAAATCAGTTATGCTGAAAATTCCAAAGCTAAAAGACTGCCGCTACCATCTGCAGGATGGAGACAAAGGTGCTGAGTCAATGATTTTTATTACGGAAGGAGATTCGGCAACCGGTCCTATGACTTTTGCCCGAGATGTTTCTTATCAGGCTATATTCAGTCTTCGCGGTAAACCAGAAAATATGTACGGTCGTAAAAAATCTGCATTGTTTGAAAATGAAGAACTAAAAAACCTTACATTCAGTTTGGGAATTCAGCGTAGCATTGAAGATTTGCGTTTTCAAAAAATAGTAATTGCTACCGATGCCGATAATGACGGATTCCATATAAGAAACCTGATTATGACTTACCTTCTCCTTTATTTTGAAGAACTGGTACTTTCCGGTCATGTTTACATTCTTGAAACGCCGCTTTTTAGAGTACGCAACAAAAAAGAAATTGTTTACTGTTATTCTGAAGAAAGCCGTGACCGCGAAATTACAAGACTTGGAGCTTCTGCGGAAGTTACACGCTTTAAAGGACTGGGAGAAATCAGTCCTGAAGAATTCAAACAGTTTATGCACCCTAGAAAAGATGGAGAAAGTGAAGATAAAGGTATTCATCTGACCCCGGTAAGTATTCAGACTTTGAAAAATGTTCCTCAGGTTCTGGAATTCTACATGGGAAAGAACACCCCAGAACGCCGTGACTTTATCGTCCACCACCTTGCCGCCGAAATTGATGCATAACCCGCGTGAGAGGCGACTTAAATAATTTCCACTAATGCAAACGGAGGGCTTGTCCTAAGACTGCAAAAAAAAGCCCCTTTCAACTTCAACTGAAAGGGGCTTTTTTAACACTTTTATTCTAATTTACAAGTGTCATTGGATTCAAACTTTTACCGTTTTTATAAACTGCAAAGTGAAGATGAGGTCCTGTACTCATACCAGTTGAACCAACTTTTCCAATTTGAGTATTAGTATAAACATACTGACCTTTCTTTACACTTATAGAGCTCATATGTCCGTAAAGTGATTTGTAACCTGAATGATGAGTAACAATCACATAATTTCCGTATACATCATTGTAACCTGCAAAAGAAACACGACCTTCCAAAGCAGCGTAAATAGGAGTACCAGTTGAACTTGCCATATCAGTTCCGCCATGGAAAGAACGGGCACCACCAAAAGGTGAACTCCGCCAACCGTAATTTGAAGAAATATAATAACGGTTCTTAATAGGGCGCTTGAATAAATCTCCGTTAATTTCCTGCCTTGTTACCCAGTCCATCTGAGCATCTGGCAGAAACAAAGTATCTCCGGCCTTAAGTGCCACTTCCTGAGCCATTCCATTTACCGAAGCACATTTTTCTGCATTGATTTCATATTTTTCTGCAATTTTGGCAAAAGTTTCTCCATCTTCACGAACAGTGTAAAGAATACCTGGCAGCGAAGGAATCTTTAAATACTGACCAATCTGAATTCTTCTGGTTGATGTAATATGATTTACAGAAATAAGCGTATCCTGAGAAATATCATTATCTGCCGCAATAGAACCAATCATATCCCCTTGCTTAACACGATAAGTTTTATAAGTAAGAGGTGGAAGTTCATCATTTAAAATTTCCTCTTCAATCTGACGCTCTCCCAGCATTTCTGCAGAAAGTTCAGGACTTGATGAGGTTTCAAAACCACCCATGGCAGTTTTTTTTGTATATTTGCCTTTTGTTGTGAGAGATAATGTTGTAACAAGAATTCCTAAAAAGAATCCAGACACACACACAGCCACAACTTTTTTAATTCTGTTATTAAATATCATACCAAAAAAACTTATTACTGCGCGTTTAGTAGCTAACATTGTATCATAGAATTCATTTTTTTTCATTATTTACCTACTTTTTACTTAATCCAATTAAAAAAGTTTCAAAAGACTCTTTTCTGCAGGCTTCCGGCTTAAAACCCTTTGCCTGTGAAAAAATCTCTCTCATATCTTTTAAGATTTTCTGTTGAGCCCCACTCTGAAAAATCTTTACGCAAAAATTTCCACCCGGTTTCAGCATATCCTGTGCATACCAGACAGCCATTTCTACAAGCTGTTCACTCCTGGCAGTATCAACCATCTTGTTTCCGGTTGTCTTTGGAGCAGCATCGCACACTACCAAATCATAAGGACCATTAGCCTTAATGATTTTTCTGATTTCAGCCGCATTCAAATCCCCCTGAATAAAAGTAAGGTTGTCTGCCTTAACATCTTTTGCCAGAGGATTCAAATCGCAGGATACAACTTTTCCTGAACCTTCCATTTTTCGTAAAAGAAAAGTAGTCCAGCTTCCTGGAGCCGCACCAAGATCCAGTACAGTATAATTTTTCTTTATAAAACCAAATTTTTCATCAATTTCCTGAAGTTTATACACCGATCTTGCAGGATATCCTTCTGAAAATGCTTTTCGTGACCAAAAATCAGGCTTTTCATAACTATTTTGAGGCATAAGCACTCATATTATCGGCAAAAATGAGCAGAATGATGACTTTAGATTAAAAAAAGACAGTTTTAAGTTTTAAAAAATGGGGTGGCACTCTGCATAAAAGCACCACCTCGAAAATTCCATATTATTTTGAATTACAAGCTGTTTTTAAGCTGATTTATAATTTCTTTGAATTCATCACAGGCCGCCTGAACCGGAGCAACACTTTCCATATCAACCCCTGCAATTCGTAATGATTCAATTGGATAACGGCTTCCACCAGACTTTAAAAATTTGAAATAATCTTCACGTTCTGCATCCCCACCATTACAAACACGTTTTGCCAAAGCCAAAGCCGCAGAAATTCCTGTTGCGTATTTATATACATAGAATGCTGAATAAAAATGAGGAATCCTTAATCCTTCCATATCTGAATTTTCTTCAAAATTCATTTCAGGCCCAAAATACAGTTCCAAAAGTTCACGGTAAGTTTTTCGTAAAAGCTCTGCAGTAAGAGGAGTTCCGTTTTCTACAAACTCATGAGTTTTAAGCTCAAATTCGGCAAACATAGTCTGGCGGTAAAGTGTTGCAAGAATATCTGAAGCCCGCATAGAAAGAAGATAGTTTATTAAATCCTTATCTCCTTTTTTTTGCGCTTCCTCCATAAGATAACGGTAAACAAGTTCTTCGTTAAAGGTAGAGGCAACCTCGGCTTCAAAAATTGTATAGTCGTAGCACATAAATGGATTGTTATGAACAGAATACCATGAATGCATACTGTGTCCGCCTTCATGAGCCATAGTAAATACATCACGGATTATGTCATCTTTATAATTTAAAAGGATATATGGATTTCCTATGTAGCAGCCGGAACTAAAAGCACCTCCCCTCTTTCCTACATTTTCGTAACGATCAACCCACCCGTTTTTTAGACCTTCACAAAGGCGGTCTGTATAGTCCTTTCCTAAAGGAGCCAGAGCTTTACGGCAGATTTCTACTGCTTCTTCGTAACTGGTTTTTGTTTGCACCGACTTTACAAGAGGAACGTAAACATCATAGTGACGAAGTTCATTAAGACCTAAAGCCTTTTTACGTATACTGTAATATTCATGTAAAGGTTCCAGATTTTTATGAACGCAGTCTATAAGATTACGGTAAACACTTTCCGGCACTTTCTGTCCATACAGGCTGGCATCCAAGGAAGACTTATACCCGCGGGCTCTGGCATTGAATACATCCTGGTTTACAGACCCAGCATATAACGCGGCAATTGTATTCTGATGATCTGCAAAATGTTTGTAATACTTCTTATAGGCACTCTCACGGACAGTTCTATCCTGATTATCCATAAAGACTGACCATGTGGTTTCTGTAAGCGGCATATCGCCTTCATCAGTTTTTACCGTACCAAAAGTTTTATTCATATCTACGTTGGTAAGGACACTAAAGGCTGTTTCTGCAGTTTGGGCACTTTCTGTCTGAAGAGAAAGAATTCGTTCTTCTTTTTCTGAAAGGATATACGGCTTTACCCATAAAAGTTTTTCAATATAGATTTTATAGTCCGCAAATTCCGAAGTAGAAATCCATTCTTTCAGAGTGTTTTCATCGATTGACTGAAGTTCCGGTTCAAAAAATGAAATTTCAGCCTGCATCTTACTGTAAGCCATAAGAGCTCTGCCGTTTCTGTCTGTTGCAACAGTATCATCTTCATCTGCCTCATGCATAAGAGACGCGTAATGATAAACAGTTTCAAGTTTAAGTTCACATTTTTCTAAAGCTTTTAGGGCATTCAAAAGAGATTCTCTTGATTCTGCAAGTTTACCCTTAAATGCAACTAGTTCTTTTGTAAGAGGCTCAATTTCTTTTAGAGCATCTTCCCATTCTGATTCTGATTTAAAAATTGAAGATAAGTCCCATTTGTCACAAGAAGGAACATCTTTTCTGTTTGGAATTGTATTCATAATTAAGAATGATTTTAACATAATTTTTTTTCGCTATCTATAAATTTTCTAAATAAAGTGTTTAGAAAAAAGGGAGGATTTTTTTAAATGAAAAAAATCGTAACAGCTGTAGCAGCAATCGCTATGGCAGC
>JABUUX010000022.1 GCA_021442965.1 Treponema sp. | reverse complement strand
AAATTACATTGATTTTAAAGTGGAAAATCCTGTTTTATGGAATGCAGAAAATCCCTATCTTTATAAACTTATTCTTCAAACAAAAGATGAAATAATTGGAGAAAAAGTTGGTTTTAGAAAAATTGAAATTTTGGATGGTGCAGTTTGTTTAAATGGAGTTCCAATAAAGATTCGTGGAGTAAACAGACATGAATCGAATCCAGAAACTGGTTTTTATGTTTCTTATGATTTTGCTTTTATGGAACTTAAATTAATGAAGGAACATAACATCAATGCAATTCGAACTTCCCACTATCCACCATCTCCATGGTTATTACAAATGTGTGATGAAATGGGTTTCTATGTAATTGACGAAGCTGATGTTGAAGCTCATGGTAGTGTTGAAGTAAGTCATACTGTAGATAATAACTGGGATTATTCAGGAATATGTTATCTTGCTAATAATCCTTTATTTGAATTTCCAATTTTAGATCGTGTTCAGATGATGGTATTTAGAGATATAAACAGACCATCTGTAATATTCTGGTCTTTGGGAAATGAAGCTGGATTTGCAAAATCGTTTGAGAATGCTGCAAGATGGATTAAGAAAAATGATAAAACTAGACTTGTTCATTACGAAAGTATTCATATGATGGATTGTTTTCCTAAAGCCGAAGATTCTCCTGAAACTTTAGATGTTGTTTCCAGAATGTATCCTTCTACAGATTGGATTGAGAATACTTTCTTAAAAGATGAGAAAGAATCACGACCGCTTATTTTATGTGAATATTGTCATGCAATGGGGAACGGTCCTGGTGACCTGGAAGATTACTGGAACGTGTTTTATAAAAATAAAAGACTTTCAGGCGGTCTTGTTTGGGAGTGGTGCGATCACGGTATTAATTTAGGGAAAGATAAAAACAAAAAAATTAAGTATGCGTACGGCGGTGATTTTAATGAAAAAATACATGATGGTAATTTCTGTATGGATGGGCTTGTTTACCCAGACAGGACTCCACACACAGGTCTTAAAGAAGTAAAGAATGTTTATAGACCTGTTAGATGTGAGTATCAGAAAAGTTCTGAAAATGTATTTAAATTCATAAACACTCTGAATTTTTCTAACTTGAAAGAGAAATTTTCCTGCAATTTTGAAATTACAGAAAAGGGGAAAATTTTAGAAACAGGAAACATAGATTTGGATATTCCAGCAAATAGTACAAAAGATATTTCTATTCCTTTGCTTAATGTATATACAAATGCAATACAAAATTACGAAGATTTGTACATCAGATTTATTTACATTAGAAAAGATGGAACAGAAGCTGGTTTTGATCAAATTAAACTGTATGAAAAAAATGACAGATTGTCTGATAGTATTAAGATTTCAAAAAATAAATCAAAAATTTCTGTAGTAGAAAATGATACTTCAATTACAATAAAAGGTGATAAATTTTCTTATGTCTTTAGCAAAAGAAAAGCTTGTTTTGAATCAATGATTTTTGGTGGTAAAAAAATTCTTGATAAGCCTTTGGAATATAATGCATTCAGAGCACCGACTGATAATGATTGTACAGTAAAAAATAACTGGTATAAATTTCATCTTCAGGAACAAATTACAAAAGTCTACAAAATTGAATTTTATGAAGAAAATGGAAAGGTAATTATAAAAACAGACATATCTTTAGGCTGGCTCATTTATAAAAATACTTTCATGTTGTCTTCTGTTTATATTGTTTCACAAGATGGTACAATTGAAATTAGTAATAAAGTAAATGTAATTGATAAGAGGGAATATCTTCCAAGATTTGGTTATAGATTTTTCTTGAATAAATCTTTTAGGGAGCTTAGTTTCTATGGGTATGGACCTCATGAAAGTTATCTTGATAAACACAGATCTACATATAAGGGAATATTTAATTCTAAAATATCAGATATGCATGAACCATATGTAAAACCTCAGGAAAATGGTTCGCATTTCGGTACAGACTGGGTTTCAATATCAAATGGAAAAATTAAGATTTCAGTTTTTTCTAACAGAGAATTTAGTTTTAATGCTTCTGAATTTACCCAGGAAGAACTTACAAAAAAGAACCACAATTGGGAGCTTAAAAAAAGTGGAAGTTCAGTTTTATGTGTGGATTATAAAATGAGTGGAGTAGGCTCAAACAGTTGTGGTCCATATCTTTTGGAAAAATATCAATTTAACGAAAAGGATTTTGAATTTAAATTTTATATAAAACCTGAGATTATTAAATAATTTACTTTTTGTTATGATACATTGAGCATTTATTCAAATAGTTTATAATTATAAATAATAAAATCATGAGGAGTTAATAAATGGGAAGTCAGGCCGATTGGGATGAATATTTTTTAAACATTGCAAGTGAGGTTGCAAAAAAGTCAAAGGATCCTTCTTCACAATGCGGATGTGTAATTGCTGATAAAAAACATCGAGTTATTTCTGTTGGATATAATGGACTTGTTCAGGGGGCGGATGAATCAAAACTGACATTAAGTGAAAGACCTATGAAATATAGGTTTGTTGTTCATTCTGAAATGAATGCTGTTTTATTTGCTCATCAGGATCTTTCAGAATGTACTGTTTATAATAACATGGCTACATGTGATAATTGCCTAAAATATTGTCTGCAGGCCGGAATAAAAAGATTTGTTTATAAATCTCTTCGTCTTCATTCTCATTTAAGCGGAGCTTCCAAAAGTATGACAAATTTTGAAAGTGACCTTGCAATTGTTCGTCTTCTTGCAGCTGTTCCTGATGTTGAAACTTTAAATATTTCGAATGGAAAAACTTACAGTCAGGATATAATTGATTCCTACGAAAAAGATTCACAGGAGTACAAGGAACTTATTAAATGGGTATAAAACTTTTAGTGTTCTTTAAAGACTGGGGATTATCAATCCTTATTCTGTTAGTTGTTTTATTACTAATTTGTTTGTCTGTATTAAATTTAGTTAAACATAAAAATAAAAAAAACTGTTCAGATTGTTTTAGTTGTCCTTTTTCTAAAAATTGTAAAAATATCGGAGTAAAAAATGATAAGTGAGAATTTAAAAAAACAGATTGAAAAACTTAATTTAGAATTTTGTGCTGTTGCAATTAAAATGTGTTTTGAAAAACCTGATTGTGCTAAATTTGACGGTAAAAAATCAGCCTTTTGTACTTATGTCAATTATGCCCAAAAAAGCGGAAAAAAATTTTGGATATCTAAAGATGATGATGAATGTTATGGAAAACTGGCAATGGGAATGATAGACAAACCTCCTGTTACAGCATCAGGTCAGGCAGGATATGATTTTGGATGTTATTCAAGCCCGGCTGCTTGCAGAAATCTTTATCAAAATCTTCCAATTATTGAGCCTCACACAGTAAATTATGTAGAATTTTCACCAATATCTTTATGTGATTTTGATCCTGATCTAATTGTTTTTGTTGCTTCTTTACCTCAAGCAGATATTATTATGCGAGCTACCAGTTGGATTTCCGGGGATTTATGGGAAAGCAAAAGTTCACCCGTATTAAGCTGTTCATGGATGTATGCATATCCTGTTATCACTGGAAAAGTAAATCATATTACAACAGGTTTTTATCATGGTTTAAAACGTAGAAAACTTTACCCTGAAGGATTAAGAATGATTAGTGTTCCGTTTCAAAAAATACCGGAATTTGAAAAAGCTCTTTCTGAAATGGACTGGACTCTAATTGCGTTTAGAGATGATGAAGAAAGCCGAAATGAACTTTCTGCCAGAATGGCACATTGGCAAAAGATGGCAGAAAGCTACGGTGGACAATGTGATTTGAAAGATGAAAGATAAATTTAATTTTCCATTTTTCCAAACCAGGTTTTAATAATTCCGTATGGCGTTTTTGGTGTCAGACAACTTACAATTATCATAAGAACAGTAGAAATTGCGGTGGCCATTACAACAGGGTTCATTCCACACGAAAGGAATTGTAACTGAGGAACTTTGTCAAGAATAATATAAAGACTTATTCCGCTTGTAATTCCCGTAATGGCTCCGAATTCATTTGCACGTTTCCAAAAAAGTCCCAGAAGTATTGTATGGAAAAAAGCTACTGTCATTCCTCCTGTTGCATATGTAATAAGCGAGGCTAAAAATGGTGGAGGATTACATGCAAATACAAAGATTATTACCGATACAGCTATAGTTACTATAATGTTAAATATTTTTATTTGTTTTTCAGAAACTTTTGGATTAAATAGATTTTTGTAAATATCTTCAATTACAGTCCCCGCAAGATTAACAACCATACCACCAACAGAAGATTGAACTGCAGCACAAACTCCTGCAAGAACAAGACCTGCGGCCCATGAAGGCATTGTTGTAACAGCAAGAAGTGGGATTCCTAAATCTGGGGTAGGAAGACCTTCTTTTATTTGTTCTGGAGTCAGACCGAACTGCCCGTTAAATTTATATTTTATTACAAAACAAAGTCCGTTTAAGCAAAGCATCCAAACAGCAAAAACAATAGTTCCAATTTTAATTGAACTGTGTAATGTTTTTGTATCTTTATAAGTTAGGGCACTCATTGTAACATGAGGCATTGTAAATGTGGTAAGTCCCCAAAGAATTGCAAAACTAAAAACTGTACCAAGTGCATTAGGAACAGAATCTGGAGTAAACCATTGAGGATCAGATTCAAGAAGAGCAGAGATTGTTCCTGTATAACTTAGACCAGTGCTTCTAACACCCATTACAAAAAGAATCAGCACTGTAACAGTCATAACAATCCCCTGAATAATCATAGCTGTAGCAACGCCCTTAATTCCTCCGGTCAAAGCGGCAATTATTACAAGAATTGTAAAAATTGCAAGACCAATCCTGTAATCTTGTCCTGTTAGTAATTGGAAAATTCTACCGCCACCTGTAATTGTTGATACAGCAAATGCACCTAAAAAGAAAAGAATAACAAGGGAAGATAAAATACTAAAAATTTTTGAATTGTTATATCGATATTTGAAAAGTTCCGTAAAAGTTTTTGCTCCAGTTCTTCTTGCAACAATTCCCATACGTTTTCCAAGTAGACCTAAAACCATAAAATTTGAAGTCATTGACCAGAAACAGCAAACCATCCAAATAGCACCAAACCGATATGTAAAACCAGGTACTCCCATAAATACACCAGCACCGGCAACACCGGCACTGACCATCATAGCAGTCATAAGAGGCCCTGTTGACCGACCTGCAGTATAAAATTTTGAAAGATAATCTCCTTTGCCGTTTTTCATTGCACGGCGGCACCAGATTCCATAAAATAAAAGAAGAAGTGTATATGCACCAAAAACAATGAGAATAATTATTCTGTCAGAGGATGAAATTAAATTTGAAAAATTCATTATTGTGCTTCCTTTTCATTTTTGTCTAAAAGTGGCATATCTTTGTAAACAAATGTACATATAAGTTCTACAGTAACAACCATCAAAATAAGAAGGCAGATAAGAACAAAAATCCAAAGAGGAAATCCAAATACTTTTGGAAAATCTGTTGAGTGACGGCCAAGTGTAAAAAGATTAATAATCATTAATGCTCCATAAACAACATAGACTCCCATTGTGATGAACATTTCTTTTGTTGTTCGAACAATTCTAGGATCATTTTCAATTTCCTTGAAAGAGTAATTTCTGGAGTTAGAATCGATTTTGTTATTCATATTTTTGTTTTCCTTGTAAATAAGATTTTTTTACTATATATCGAGAATCATTTTTCTACAATATATTATATTTTAATGAATATGATTTAAAACTGTTGGAGATTTTAGAAATTCTAGTGTAAAATAAAAAAGGGAGAAGGGGATATTTAAAAAGTGAAAAAGACTATTGTACGAAGAAGAAAAATAACCCTTTTTGTTCTCATTGCTTTTTTATGTGTTGTAACAGTTTTTGCAGCAGTATTTAGATGTGCTATTTTAATCAAACAAAATTATGTTGTTCAATTGGAACAGAATCTTGCTGATGTATCTGAACAGAATGCAGATGCATTAAAAGAGCAGATTCAAATTAGATTCAATCTTTTAAAAAGTGTTGCAATGAGGTTTAACATTGAACCTGAAAATAGAAAAGAAAATCTATATATGTTCGAACCTGTTGCAGATGCTTTTCACTTAAAGCGTATTGGTTTTTGTGATGAAAAAGGGATGACTTATGCTACTTCAGGTAATATAACTGATTTAAGTCACAGAGATTTTTTTATTAGAAGTATGAAAGGGGATTTTTGCATAAGTCTTGTTGATTCTGATGCCATGGATGATTCAGGTGAACCTCTTACTATTATGACAATGCCAATATATGATAAAGAAAATCAGATTAATGGAATTGCTGGAATTACTTATACAACTGAATCATTAAGCCAGGAACTTGCTATAAAATTTTTTAACGGGATGGGAAATACATTCATTTTAAATGAAGCAGGAACTGTTGTAATTAGCTCTGATGAAAATATTGCTGCAACAAATAAAAATATGTTTGATTTATTGTGGAAAGAGTCTGCTGTAATGAAGGATTTTTCTCCTAGAAAAGATTTTTTAGACAGTAAATTTAAAGATTATGATAAAGGCGATAATAAGTTCAGTACTATATATTTAAATGGTGTTGAATATTATTTTCATGTAACTTCTGTAAAGGTTATGGAAAATAATGCCGAATGGTGGGTTCTATCAATGGTTCCGGATGTTTTCATACAAGATAGATTTGCAACTACAAGACGAAACCTTGTAAGGATGATTATTATTGTTTTTGTTTTTGGAATTTTTGCAGTTCTTGCATTAAGACAAATTTCAATTAAGCGAAGAAAATTATCATATTCATACGCATTTACTTCTTTAATGACTGGTGGTCCAAACTTAAATTACATGACTCTTGTGTTAAATAGAAATGATGTAGTTTCCGGATTTGTTGTTGTTATGAATATAAATAATTTTATACATATTTCTTTGGCAATAGGCAAAAGTAAATCTGAAGATATCATAAAAAAAATTTGGGAAATTCTTTCTGAAAGTGAAACAAATGATGATTTTTTCTGTCATAACAAGAGTGATTCTTTTATTATGTATTATGGTGCTAAAGATGAAATGGAATTAAAAGGTCGTCTTTTAGACTTGGATCGGGAGATTCAGGATGAAGCTGCAAAACTTCACTTAGCATGGATAAAGCCTGTATTTGGTGTATATCAATTTACACGAAAAGAACTTCTGGAATATGCTTACAGAAAAGCTGAACTTGCACTTCAAGATGCTGTTGAAAAAAAAGCTTTTTATGCCTTTTATGATGATGCTGAACAAAAAAATCAACTTGAAATTCAAGAAAAGGAAGAACATTTTAAAGATGCATTATTATTTGATGAATTTATAATTTATTTTCAGCCTAAGTTCAGTACAATAAACAAAGAACTTACAGGTTGTGAAGCTTTGGTAAGATGGAATTTCCGTGGTAAAGAGATGCTTTCCCCAGATAAATTTATTCCTATACTTGAAAATAACGGACGTATAAACAGACTTGATGAATATGTATTTAATCGAGTTTGTGAATATCAGTCTAAGTGGAAAAAACAGGGATTACCACTTGTTCCTGTTAGTGTTAATCTTAGTAAAGCATCGTTATTTCGATCAGAAATTGTAGAAAGATACTGTGCTAAAATAAAAAAAGCAGGACTTAATATGAGTGATATTCAGATTGAAGTTACTGAGACTATGGTTTCATCTGGAGCTAATATTTCCGAACTATTAAATAAGTTTCGTAATCATGGAATAAAAATCCTTATGGATGATTTTGGTACGGGCTTTACTGCACTTTCAACGTTAAATTTACAATGTTTTGATACTTTAAAAATGGATAAAAGTCTTGTTGATGGAATTGAAGAAGATTTTGGCAGACGATTGCTTTCAAGTATAATTGAAATGTCACAAAAACTTGGATATTACATTACTGCTGAAGGTGTGGAAAATGAAAATCAGTATGAATTTTTAAAATCAACTGAATGTAATGATATTCAAGGTTTTTATTTTTCACGTCCTGTACCAGCAGAAGAGTTCGAGAAAATTCTGCAACTGCAAAATGTTAAATATTGATGTTTTAGAAGTAGGGGATTATTTTATAATTCCATAGCTTTAAGGTAATACCATTCTGTGTTATATAAATCTGATCTTTCTGGCGCTGTAGCAATTTCACTTAAGATAACATCCTTTTCCTTTGAAACAAAAATTTTACTTTCTTTAAAATAGTCTT
>JABUUX010000411.1 GCA_021442965.1 Treponema sp. | reverse complement strand
TTTTTTTTTCATTTCTTGTGTATAATATCATTCATGAAAGATATTATTTAATTCTACCTACATTTAAAACTAATCTTTTTTTTCTACTACACCAAAAATCTGATTCAAGAAAATAAAAATTACTACAGCCAAAGGCCATAAAAGCCAGGACTTTTCCCAAGACTTAAAGAAATAAGAAATGGCAAGGAAAATAACTCCAACAAAAAGCCAGTAGAATCCGAACTTTGAACAGCCTGCTTTACCAGCCGCTTTGTTAGCAGGAGTATAATTTCCAATTTGAAGTATCTTACTGTAACTGTTACGAATAATACAGGTACTCAAGATAAGATAAGCCCCCACAGCCAAAAGAACCAGAGAAGCACAGCCATAAAAATCCACTACAGACTGACTTACTCTGTTAATTATATTAAGGTACTCAAGAATAACAGGAAGAATAGGAACAGCACACAACACAATTCCAACTGTAAGGCATGTATTATAAGCACTTTCATTTTCAGATTTACGCTTTGAAATAATGCCTTCAACTCCATATGCCAAAGAAAAAATCTCACTATTCATTTTTTTATACTTTGAAAGTTTTACTGTATTAAAAATGATAAGAAATAGCCCGCCACCTACACAAAGCATAAAACAAAGTGCACCAATTCTTTCCATACTGTTTCCTGAAAAATTGAAAATCTGAAAATCATCAGCATCATCAGAATCTTCTACATCAACAACATTGAATTCTGCAGGATAATAATACCCAATTGTTCCTGTATCATTATTAAAGGTCTCTTCTTCCTGAAGTTCCGGAACGCCAGGAATTGTCGGAGACGGAATCGGCTTATCCTCAAAAGCGCCAGTTCCATCCAAACCTTCAAACAATAAAAAGAAAAATGGAGAGAGTATTACTAAGGCAAGCCCCATAGCTACTCTTTTTGCAACTTTACGACTCAAAGAAAGAAAATCATTTGCTTCATCAAGAGAAACAGTTCCGTCTTCTACTTGAGGCTCAGAAGGAGTTAGTTCCTGATTAAATACAGAATCATCTGCATCATCTTTTAATAGATAATCAGTAGAAACTCCTGTAAGAGAGCTGAGTTTTACTATCTTGTCCAAATCAGGAATAGCAGCTCCAATTTCCCATTTGGAAACCGACTGTCTTGAAACTTCAAGTTTTTCGGCAAGTTCTTCCTGAGACCAACCGAATTTTTTTCTTAAGGCCACAATTTTTTCAGATAAAATCATATCTTCTCCTATAAAACTCCGCGTTAGCGGCACGCCAGGGACGGCGTGTATCGCAGCTTGCGAAGCAAGATGTTGATGATAAAAATATAAATGCATTTAAGGCTGCATACAAGCAACCGAACTTTTCATTTATAAAAAAAATATGCAACTAAAAGTAGCAGAATAAAATTTTTATGGTTGCAACAGGAGTTTTTTTCCGCAACCAAAGCATTTTAATGCTACTCCTGCCCTTTTTCTAAAGGAATATTAGCATCATAGTACTTTTTCTGTTCTTCAATTTCTTCATACGTCCAAAGACGGCCTTTATTCATACCAGGACATTCTTTTGCACATTCCTCCCAAGTTTCTTTATCTTTTATCATCCAACTCCAAAAAGGATAAGTCCTGCATTGTACAGGTCTAGCTTCATAAGCTGAACAACCGTTTTCCCAAAGGATACAGTCCCAGTTTCTTTTTTCCAAAAGAGCAAGAACAGTTTTTCCTTCATAATAATCTACCCAGCGACAGTAAGTTTCAATAAATACTTTACGACTCATATTAAAATGAACACAAAGCAAATCCAAATCTTTTTCTGAAAGATAAACATAACCCGGTGAATGCCCGCAGCAAAAAGAACATCTCTGGCATTCAAAATGCAATCCGTTTTTATAAATCTTTTCCATAAATCCACCTATTCATTTCTGGCAGCTTCTACCAGTTTGTAATATTCACCTTTCTTTTCTAAAAGTTCTTTTGGAGTCCCACTTTCTACAATCCCTTTTTTATTTACAACAAAAATCCTGTCGGCATTTGCAATTGTAGAAAGTCTGTGAGCAATCACAAATGATGTTCTGCCTTTAAGCAGCTCTGTGATTCCTGCCTGTACCAGTTTTTCAGTTTTTGTATCTATACTTGAAGTAGCTTCATCAAGTATAAGGATTTTTGGATCTGCAATCATTGTACGGGCAAAGGCTATAAGCTGACGCTGACCGTTACTAAGTTCACCACCTCGAGCCGTAAGTTTTGTATCATACCCTTCAGGAAGTTTTGTAATAAATTCATCAGCATGAACAATTTTTGCAGCTTTGATAATTTCTTCTTCTGTAGCCTCCAGTTTTCCATATTGAATGTTTGACCTTATAGTGCCCGAAAAAATAAAATTATCCTGCGTCATTATCCCCATCTGTCGCCTTAATGAAAGCAGTTTTATATTTCGAATATCCTTATCATCAACCAGAATAGCTCCGCTTTGGATGTCATAAAATCTGGAAATAAGATTTACAATAGTTGATTTTCCAGCTCCAGTAGGTCCTACCAAAGCAATTGATTCTCCGGGATTAACGTGAAAAGAAACATTTTCCAGAACATTTACTTTATTGGAATTATCCAGCTGTGTAATATTGTTACTGTCATTCGGATTTCCGCTTCCCCCATAGCAAAAAGTAACATTCTGAAATTTTACATCCCCCGAAATACTGTCTATATCTTCTGCACATTCCGAATCAATAATAGAAGGAGGAGTATCCATTATTTCAAAAATTCGTTCTGCTTTTGAAAGCGATGTTACAAGCTGATTATAAAACTGACTTAAAGCCTGAATTGGCTGCCAGAACATTCCAATGTATGTTCCAAAAGCAACAAAAGTACCAACTGTGACATTCTGTACCCCAAGTACTTTTATACCAATCCAATACATAGCAAAAGTACACAACCCCCAGGAAAAATCGATAATAGCAAAGTTTCCGTCTGCCCATTTTACAGCTTTCATAAAACTGTCACGGTCTTCTTTTACAAGATTTTGGAAAGTTTCATCGGTTTCCTTTTCTGCATTAAAACTTTGAATAACTTTAATTCCGGAAAGATCTTCGCTGATAAAGGCACTTAGATTGGAACCCTTTTTAGAATTAAGCTGCCAGTATTTATGAGATTTCCTTGAAATGACAAGAACACCAACAATAAGAACCGGAAGTCCGAATAAAGATGCACATGCAAGGCGGGGATTTTTTATAACCATAATGGCGGCAACTGCAATTACTGTTATAAGATTTGGAATAAGACTTGTAATAGAATTTTCCAGTACGTCTTTCAAAGAATTTACATCCCCTGTAATTCTTGCAAGAATTTTTCCACTTGGTCTTGAATCAAAAAAAGCCAGATCCAAAGTCTGAATATGTTCGTAAAGCTTCTGGCGAATTTCTGCTATCACATTATTTGTAAGTTTACTCATTATGAGCATTCGTAGCTTTATTGCACCAATCATCAAAAGATTTACCACAACAGCAATAATGATTAGTTTGATAAATCCAGGAATATCTTGATTTTCCAGATATACGTCAATAGCGCGCTCCATAAAAAGAGGATTAACTAAAGTTACTGTAGTTCCAACTGCCATAAGTAAAAAAACAATTACTATTTTTCCCTTATATTTCAAAAGCGAGCTTAAAAGTCTTGTTATAGTTTTTATTTTAGAGGTTTCTTTTAGCTGTTCATCCTGATTATATGCATTCATTTTTCTTTCTTTACTCCGATTCTTCTAAGACGCTGCCATATTGAGTGGCGTATGTTTCAGCGTACAATCCGTTCTTCTTTAAAAGTTCATCATGGGTTCCGGATTCTGCAATCCGTCCTTTATCAAGAACAATTATAAGGTCTGCATTTTTTACAGAACTGATTCGATGTGCAATAATAATTTTTGTCATTCCATTAAGAGTCTTCAATGTATTCTGAATTTTCTTTTCTGTTTCGGCATCAAGGGCAGAAGTAGAATCATCAAAAACTAGAACTGGAGCATTACGACTCATGGCACGGGCCATTGTAAGTCTTTGTTTCTGCCCACCGGACAATCCAACGCCACGTTCGCCTATTACCGTTTCTTCTTTTTCATCAAGTTTTGAAACAAACTCATCACTTACAGAATCTTTCATTGCACAAGACACAAGAGAATCTGAAAGAGTTTTCTTATCACCAAGTCTGACATTTCCATTAATCGTTTCTGAAAAAAGAAAAACATCCTGCATAACAACTGAAATGCTCCTGCGCAATTCAGAAAGTTTCATATCTTTTATATTGATTCCATCCAAAAGTATGCTTCCGTCTGTAACATCATACATTCGTTTTAAAAGATTGATTATTGTAGTCTTTCCGCTTCCGGTAGCTCCCATTATGCCCAATGTCTGCCCTGCCTTTATATTAAAAGAGACATCTGAAAGAACCGGCTTTCCGTTTTCTGAAGAAAAAGAAACATGATCATAACTAATATCACCTTTTACACTGACACTAACAGCATCATCTTTTTCTGTAATCTGAGGCGTTTCGCTGTATATCTTATTTATACGTTTAATACTTGCTCCAGCCTGAGCAAGCCCGCTTGTAAGCCAGCCAAGCATTTCCATAGGCCAAACTATATTCATGGAATACTGAATAAAAGCTGTAAGGTCTCCAAGTGTAAATTCATTCGGATTCCTTATGTACATTATTCCTCCCGCCAGAAGAATAGCTACAGGTACTAGATATCTAAAAACCTGAAGGACAGGATGATATTTTACAAACACCTGAGAGGTCTTGTAATTCAAAGAACGGTATTTGAAATTTCTTTCCCTAAACTTATTAATTTCAAATTCTTCCCGAACAAATGATTTTACAGTACGAACACCATTTAAATTTTCTTGTGCGGTGTTATTTAAAAGCTGATTTTCTTCACCTATCTGCCCCCAAAGAGGTCCCAGATGTTTTTCCATTATCAGAGCAACAAATGCACAGATGAACATAGAAACAGCTGGAATTATTGCCAGTTTCCAGTTCATTCTAAACATTGACACAAGAATCAAAATTACGTGAATTACAACTTCACATAAAAGCATGCCGATGTAAGTAAAAAGTCCCCAAATATTGCCAACATCATCTTTTACCCGAGCCATAAGCTCTCCGGAATTATTCCGGTCAAAAAAGTTTGCACTTAAAGATTGAATTCTTTTGAAAAAATCTTTTCGGATATTACAGGCAATTTTACTTCCGGCATAATCGCAACTCAGTTCCCTAAAATACCCCAGTAAAGCACGAAGCACTCCGATAGCAAGTATGCCTCCCAAAAGGTACGGAAGAATTTCCATGTTATTATTCTTAAGAACATCATCTACTATTGATTTTGAAATTTGAGGTGACAGCATATCAAGCCCTACAAACAGCAAATTTATAAAAACTACTGCTATGTAAACAGGCAGAACAGGCAGTACAAACCTGAATAAATTTAATTTTTGTTTTTCCATTTTTATTATGAGATAAATATAAACTTATATAACTGTATTTTACGCACAGTTATAACATCATCATCTGTGAAAGTCTGTCTGAAGTTTCTGAAGTTTTTTCGGACATAGTCTTCAACCCAGAAACATTATCAGAGAGAAGTCGTGTGGCATTGGCAATAGCACAAGCTGCATCATCTACTGCTTTTGTTGCATCCCGCAGTTGTTCCATACTGTTCTTAACCGAATCAGAATAATTAAACTGTTCAAAAGCAGCTTTTTTCATCTGTTCTGCGGCATCAGAAATTTTACGAGCTTCTTCTTCTATTCGCTCACCATCTCCCTGCTGGCGCTTCATTTCTTCGGCGGCAGACCTTACGTGATTTGCAGTATCACTTGCTTCTTTTCGCATTTGACTGAGCGTTTTTTGAACGCCTTCTGTCAAATTTGCCCCGGACTCTATAGACTGCGAAATTTCATCAATATTTTCACTGATTCTTTGAGCCTGAGCCGATGACTGGGCTGCAAGGTTTTTTATTTCATTTGCAACAACAGCAAAACCTTTTCCCGCAACCCCTGCATGAGCCGCTTCAATAGATGCATTCATAGCCAGAAGATTGGTACGCTTACTGAAATTATCAAGAACCTGAACGATTGTAATAATTTCATCGGACCTGCTTTTCATATCATCCATTGCTTCTTTCAAAAGATTAACATCATGCTCGTTTTGAAGTGTAAGATCATCCAAAGCCTGTGCTTTGTCCGCAGCCCCGGAAATACTGTTTCCAACTGACTGAAATCCTGACATAAGTCTTGCAGTCTGCTCTGCAGAAAACGCAATACTTTCTGCTTCTTTTTCAAGATTTTCATTTGTCTCTGTAAGAGAGTGTATTAAATTTTCAACAGCATCGTCCACTGCTTCCAGTGTATTATTCTGTTCCAAAAGAGCGTCTTCGATTCCCCTAACCTGATCCATTGTATTCTGAGAAACTTCACTGACTTTCTTTACTGAAACATTCAAGTTTCCTGCAATTTCTGTGGTGTCCATAGAAAGAACTCTTGCCTGCTCAAAAAGTCCTGCAAGCTTTACATTCTGTTCAGTTCCTTCATCTATAAGACGGTCAACAACTTTCTGATTTTTTACAGAATCTACAGAAATAGTAAGGAATACAGAAAAAATTACAATAAAGAAGGCATATCCCTGAAGCCACACAAAAGGATTCCCTCCCTGGAACATTACAACAACATCTACAAAGGCAAGACCTACAGCAGAAAGAAAGCCTGCAAGTACTATTCCCATTTTTCGTCTTTTCTTTATCAATCCGATTATAGAAATAACAATACCATATAAATTAACCAGAACAACAGGTATCAGGGAATAGGTAAAAAAGTTACTTACCAAAACCCAGTTTCCCATCATAGCAAAGTGCCCGATAGTACAAACAGCATCTATTGAAAACACAAGAATAACTGCCCATTTTTTTACCTGCTGTTCCATAAAATGCTGGAAAAACAGAAACAGGAAGCCCATACTGATTATCAAAAGTGATCTAGCAAGTTCTCTCTGAAAAATGAACGGAAGAAAAGCCTGTTTTGCACCCATATCATAAAAATAGAAACTTATGCACAAAGAAGATAATGCAAACCACAGAAATGTTTTTCCTTTTTTGCGGTTCAGAAGATACTGAATAATCATATACACGCCCATTGCAAGGCACAAAACCGCAATTATTACATAAATGGAATTATTAAGTGTTTCTCTATAATAGGTAATCCGCCTTATCTGGTCAGGTCCCATAATTACAGGCGGCTCAATAATTTCCAGAACATCACAAGCAGTCCAATAAACATAAGTTAGATTGATTTTGTTATTATGAATAAGGTTTTCAGGAATAAGAAGAACAGTATTTTCACGCGGACGAACATTCTGATTCGGCGGAAGTTTTCCGTTTGAGCCCAAAAGAATGCCGTCTACATAAATATCAAAAGCACCGTAAGCATGACCTGCATCAATATAAACAGGATTTCCGTCAAATCCATGAGGAATAGTGACTGTAGTTCTTAAACATACATTTTCTTCACCACCAAGGGGAAGAAAAATCGGCATTTGAAGTGTTTCCCATGAAGAATCATCATAATTTGGGGTTACCCAAAGACTGTTTTTCCCAGTTTTATATTTCCACTCATTTTCAACTTTATATCCGTTATCTTTTGCAGCCAGAGATGTTGAAACTAAAACAATTAAAAAAGCAAGAAAACCTGTTTTCTTCATATTATCCTCAAAAAATATTTTCGAACTTTTTTTATTCTTTATATGATAACACGAAATGTAAAAAATCTCCAATTAATTTAAATCGTTTTAATCGGTTAGGAATTTTCCCCTATAAGCTGTAAAAAAATAAGACCGGACTTCTTCCATGTGAAAATCCGGTCTTGTATAAAAAGTAAATAATAAAAACAGGCTAGCAGTCTTTTCCAGTAATTTTCTTACAGCATTCGTGATAAATGCTTGAAGTCTTGGCTACAACATCAGATGGAATTTCCTTAATGTTTGGGTCTCCTGCCAGATTATTTGCTTTGAGCCAGTCGCGAACGAACTGTTTGTCGTAAGATGCAGGACTTCCTCCAACTTCGTATTTTGAAAGATCCCAGAAACGGCTTGAATCCGGTGTCAGTACTTCATCGGCTAAAACAAGGTTTCCGTCTTCATCAAGGCCGAATTCAAATTTTGTATCAGCAATGATGATTCCGTTTTTATAAGCGTGGTCATAACATTTTTTGTAAATGGCAATTGC
>JABUUX010000202.1 GCA_021442965.1 Treponema sp. | reverse complement strand
TCATCAGGGAACTGAGAAATGTATTTGTGTTCAACGTCTGCACAAGGCCAGATTCCGTTATCTTTTTCTCCGTTGTTGAGTGGTTTACCTACTGAGTGAAGACATGGAACGAATTCACCGTCTGTTCCAAGAAGATCCAGAACTTTTGAACCTGCACGTGTCATGATATCCATGTTCAGAACAACGTATTCAGAGTCTGTTACTTCAATACCGTTCTTAGAAATTGGTGAACCAAGAGGACCCATGCAGAATGGGATTACATACATTGTACGTCCGTGCATACAACCTTTGTAAAGTCCTTTCATTGTGGCTTTGAGTTCAACAGGGTCAATCCAGTGGTTTGTTGGACCTGCATCTTCTTCTTTTATTGAAGAAATGAATGTACGTGATTCAACACGAGCTACATCACTTGGAAGTGAGCGGAACAGGTAGCTGTTTTCCTTCTTTTTAAGAGGGATAGCAAGACCTGCGTCAACACATTTTTTCATGAGGCGGTCATATTCTGCTGTAGATCCGTCGCAAACGTAAACTTCATCAGGTTCACACATTGCAACACATTCTTCTACCCAAGCCTTAATCTTTGGGTGTTTAATGTCATTAAGTGTCATTTATATCTCCTATGGCAGAAAAATCTGCCCTATTTCCGAATATACTTATATATTAATGAAATAAACACTCAAATTCAATAAAACTGGAGATTAAAAAAAGAACCGCCGCAAGGAGGGACGGCGGTCCTGAAAGGAGTTATGAAAAAAATCAATAAGGCAGCATTTACATTTTCTTGGTGCGTATCTGAACAATAAATGAAAATAAAGTACAAAAGTTACAAAAGTTTTCACTATTTTTCACTATATTGTATATTTTTCTAAAAAAAAGAGAAATTTCTTATTTTACACTGCAAATTTCATGCTAAAATAGTGAGTAAGGGTAAAAATTATGACAAAACTTGAAAAAGAAAGAACAGAGGAAATTAATGCTCTTATAAAAGAGATGACTCTGGAAGAAAAAGTATCGCTTATGCTTCATGAAAGCATGGCTGTTCCGAGACTTGGAATCCCGGAATATAACTGGTGGAACGAAGGTTTACACGGAGTAGCCAGAAATGGTGCCGCTACTGTATTCCCTCAAACAATAGGACTCGCAGCAACGTGGGATACAGATTTAGCAAAAAAAGAATACTCTGTTATTTCTGACGAAGCCCGAGCAAAGTACAATGAATCTGTAAAGAAAGGAAACCGCGGACAGTTTGCAGGCCTTACATTCTGGACTCCAAATATCAACATTGTTCGAGACCCTCGCTGGGGACGTGCACAGGAAACTTTTGGAGAAGATCCGTATCTTACAAGCCAAATGGGTATTGCTGCTGTAAAAGGACTTCAGGGTGATGATCCGGAAAATCTTAAGACCGCAGCCTGTGCAAAACATTTTGCAGTACATTCAGGACCTGAAGCAGGCCGCCATGTAGATAATATAAAGCCGTCAAAAAAAGATTTATGGGAAACCTATCTTCCGGCTTTTAAAGCTCTGGTAGATAACGGGGTTGAATCTGTTATGGGAGCTTACCAGCGTCTTTATGATGAACCTTGTAACGGAAGCAAATTCCTTCTTAAAGAAGTGCTTCGTGAAAAATGGGGATTCAAAGGGCACGTTGTTTCGGACTGCTGGGCTGTTCGAGACTTCCATGAAAATCATAAAGTTACAAAAACACCGGCTGAAAGTGCGGCTCTTGCCATAGAAAATACTTGTGATTTGAACTGTGGTTGTACTTATCATGCTGCCATTGACGCAGTAAGACAAGGAATCCTTTCTGAAGAAAAAATCAATGAATCAGTTTTCCGCCTTCTCATGACCAGATTTAAGCTTGGGATGTTTGATAATCCTAAAAAATCACCTTGGGCACATCTTGGATACAAAGATGTAGATACTGCCGAAAACAGAAAACTTGCCTGCAAAGTAGCGGAAGAATCCATTGTTCTTCTTAAAAACAAAAACAACCTTCTTCCGCTTAACAGCAAAAAAAAGAAGATTCAGATTATCGGACCTACAGCCACAAATGTAGATGCCTTGCTTGGTAACTATTACGGATTAAACGGAAAAATGGTTACTATCCTTGAAGGTCTTACCGAAAAAATGAAAGAAATGCCTGAACTGGCCATAGATTACCACATGGGTTGCGGTATGTATGCCACAAGCAAACAGCGCGGTTGGACTTTGGGAACATGTGAAAGTGCAGATGTTGTTATTGCCTGTTTTGGTCTGGACGGTATGATGGAAGGAGAAGAAGGAGATTCTGTTGAAACCACCAAAGGCGACAGAGATTTCATTGAACTTCCACCATGGCAGCTGGATTATCTTAAAGCAGTACACGACCGTGGAACTCCTGTAATTCTGGTTCTGACAAATGGAGCTGCGGTTGCATTCCCTGAAGACATTGCCGATGCTATTCTGGAAGTATGGTATCCTGGTGAAGAAGGTGGAACCGCTGTAGCAAATGTTATCTTTGGAGACAGAAACCCTTCAGGTCATCTCCCTGTAACATTCCCAAAAAGTACAAAGGATCTTCCTCCGTTTGCAGATTACAAAATGAAAGGTCATACTTACAAATATTCCAAAAAAGAACCTTTATTCCCGTTCGGATTTGGACTTTCCTACACTACCTTTAAGTTTGATTCAATGGAATTGGAAAATTGTGCCGCAAAAGAAGGAAAACCTGATTCCTGGTCTATAACGGCAAGCTGTAATGTAACAAACACAGGAACAAAAGACGGAAAGGAAGTTGTTCAGCTTTATATTTCTAAAAATGAACAAAAACCTGACGATCCTTTATGTACTCTAAAAAGATTCAAGAAAATTGCACTTAAAAAAGGTGAATCAAAAAATGTTTCATTTAAGCTAACTGCAAAAGATTTTGAGTCTATAGACAAAAATGGAGAGTCTGTACTGATTCCGGGAGATTACACAATCATTATTTCTGACTCTGTTCCTACATCACGGTCAGTTGAACTTGGAGCAAGCACTCCTGTAAAAGTTACAGTAAGAATATAAATTATTCATCTAAAAAAAAAGGGTGCACTTCTAAAAAATGAAGTGCACCCTTTTTTATTCAAAACTTTTATTTAGACAAAAGTCTGAAAGTTCCTTTAATTTCATATTTTGTTCCAACCCAGGCCGGATCCATATCTTCAGGATTTTCTGCATTATAAGCAACACCAAAATCATCTTCCATTGTTGGATATTTACCTTTACTAAAGAAATTACCCAGCAAACTTACATAATATTTTGCAACATTATCATCAGTGTTAGCAGCAGAACACTTTTGGAACATTTCAAGAGCTTTGTTAAAATCCCCTTGTTCAAAAGTCTTCATTGCAATTTCCCAGAATTCAACATATTTAAGAAGTTTTTCATTTGCATCTTCTTTAACTTCCATAAGTTCATAAAGTCGCATTGGTGTTTTTACATTTACAACCTGAACTCTGTCTAAAGAACGAACAACAAATTCATCTCCAATCAAATTGCGTGTGGCTTCTGAAATTAGAATACCGCCAGTTGAATACTGCTTATTAACTCCTTCAAGACGGCTTGCCAGGTTTACGTTATTTCCCATCATTGTGTAGTTCTTTTTATTTTCAGAACCCATAAATCCGGCAACCATTTCTCCGGAGTTAATTCCTATACGGGTAAAAATGCGGCGGTTATTTGAAGTGAGCTTTTTAAATGCAGATCGAAGATTTTCAGGAATATCAGTTGCATCACTGATTGAGTAAGAAACAATTTGATCATTCATTTCTTTTTCGCGCTTTTTCATTTTAATTGCTGCACGACAGGCACGAGATGCATGATCTTCCATTTTTAAAGGAGCACCTACCAAAGCAACAATTGCATCTCCTTCATATTTATCAACCATTCCACCTTCGCTCATAATAATGTCACTCATAGGTGTAAGATAAAAATTAAGCAGTGCAACAAGTTCGTCAGCGTTCATAAGTTCACTGAAGCCAGAAAACTTTTGGATATCGGTAAATAAAGCTGTCATCTCGCGGCTTTCACCGCCAAGTTTCAGACTTGAAGGATTGTTTACAATATCGTTTACAACGTCTTTAGAAAGACACTGAGCAAACGCTCCTTGAATAAATTTCTTTTCATGACTGGCCGTAAGGAATCCTATAATCGTTGTTGCAACAAAGGTCAGGAAAAGAGATACCACCGGAATAAATGTTCCAACATAAATTTTGGTTATAGCAAAGAATCCCCACAAACCCAAAACAGTTACCAGCATAAGCCCAAGCCCAACCAAAAGCGATTTTCCTGTAGAAAGTCTTTGAACAATAGAACAGTATCCTGCACACATGATTAGGGCTATTATGACTGCAATCCACCAAGGAGAATCATCCAGAAAATCCTGAGCCAGAATCATATTTGCAACAGAAGCATGAACTCCAACGTTTGGGTAATTTTCTTCATAAAGAGTGATTGCATAATCTGTTGTACTTGTAGCACATGTTCCCACTATAAGCATGGCCCCTGAAATTTTTTCTGAAATGGATTTTCTAAGATTTAAAAGCTGGTCAAGTTTTTCTCTCATTTCTGTAAACACGGCTGATATCTGAATCTGAGTTTCTTCATCATTTTCATAGTCTGCACAGATGATTTCTTCATATCCTCCGTTTAAGAATTCATAAAGAGAATCAAAACATTTGTTTTTATATTCCATGTATGTTTCAAAAGTGATTTCACCATCCTGTGTATTTTCTGAAAGAAGAGCATCTCTAACATACATGGCGCCTTCGTAGTAATCTTTAGGAGTCATGTAATCTTCGGTTTCAAAATATTCAAAAAGCCCCGCCTCTTCAAGCATTGTCAAATTTTGACGCAACACTTTTTCTTCATTTTTCATCTGGTAAAGATTCCATACATTGATGTAATTGTAATCAAGGAATTTCTTTTTAGGATATTTAACCAGAACAGAACCGTCTTCGCAGCGTGGAATAACAATATCTTTTGTTTCAGTATCTGAAAGTTTTGCATCCTTTAAAGTAATCGAATTATTAGTAATTACTACTTCAGGATTTCCAAATTTATGCAGAAGAGGTACAAACGCCAGCTGTCCGTAATATGCTCCATCATACTTAAAAACAAGATGAACACGGCGACGATATCCGTCGGCATCAGGTTCTGCGTTTACAAATCCCGCAGACTTTGCTTTTTTCAAAAGAGGGTCCAGTGCCGGTGTAAGAGAATTATATTCCGGAGTAATGGAATCTTCTGAAGCATCCAGATTATCAAGTGCAATTCTTGTTCCCAAGTAATAAATATCTGATCCTTGAGCAAGCCCTGCTTCATCCTCCTCTTTATTTTCAAAAGAAAGAGTAAGGTAAGAATTGTCAAATACATTAAGACAACTGGCAAGGTAAGCATCATTGTCTGTTACTACATAAGATACATTCGTTTTTATTTGATTTTTTACTTCTTCGTTAAATTCATCAAAGGCCTGTTTTACATCTTCACTGTCATCATAGCCATACATTCCTTCGGCAAAAGCGTCAATGATAGAAGCTGTTGTTTCACTGATGGAATTAAACCCGGCATCAATATAGCCTGGAAGCTCCGTTTCGATATATTCAGGATCGGCTGAACGTGCACTTGGATCCAGATAGCTTAAATCGAATACTACTGAATCGGCTCCGAGTTCTCGTGCATAAATAATTGTATCTCCCATTACATCACGATTCCAAGGCCATGTACCTACATGTTCAACCGAATCGTCATCTACCATAAGAAGATAAACATCATCACTTTCTTTTAAGGAAGGTGTAGTCTTTTGAAAGATGTCATTTATTTTATCATCAATATTTGAAAAATAAGAAAGACAACATAATCCTATTGCCAGTAAAGCAATAAGAAAACTAAGATACTTTTTCATATAAAACTCCGCAAAAAAAAATCCTGTGAAGAGTGATACTTCCCCCCACAGGATTTATCTTATAAATTTTCAGGATTATTCATCCCAGTCCAAATCTTCTTTTGCTTCAGAAGCACGACCAAGTTTGTCTGTTCTGTCTACAGCAACAAGTTCTTTAATGGATTCTTTTGTAAGGTTTGAGCCTAAAATAAAACCGGACTGTTCTGCTTCAATTAAATCAGCAATTTTACCTTTTTTCATTGGCTTAATTGAAAGTCCGTTATCAAAAACTACAGAGGCATTAAGTCCTGTACTGATTAAATTTTCTGTATCAAGCACAATGCCTTCTTTTACATTCAGCCAGTTGTCGCCGGAAAGAAATGTTACTTTTCCTTCACAGACAGAAACAGTAAGTTTTTCGGCAAAAACCGAAACGCAAAACAGGGAAACAACTGTAAATAAAAGAACTGCTTTTTTCATTTTCTCTCCTGACAAATCGTGTTAGCAGTACAGTATAAATTACCGCTAACACGTAATTACAAAATTACTCATCCCAGTCAAGGTCAGCCTGAGCATCAGAAGCACGGGAAGAAGCGGTTGAAATACCTTTTGATTTAACAACGTTATCTTCAACACCGGCTGATTTTGCTACATTGAGCTTTCCTTTAGCTCCGTTCTTTACAACACCAGAAGTCTGAAGCAATTTTTCAATAGTTCCTTTCTGCATAGGTTTAATTGTAAGTGTGTCATCATCAATTGAAAGCACCAGCTTAGAATTAAGACCTGTGTTGATTACTGTAGAAGCCTGAAGAACATCACCTTTGGTGATATCTTTCCAAGTACCAGGTGCAGATTCATACTGAACCTTTCCTGTAACACTTGCAACTGTGTAACCTTCAGCAAAAACGAATGCCGAAACAATTGCGAATACGACTGCAAAAACTAATTTCTTTGCTTTCATATTAACCTCCTCCGGGAACTCTCCAAGTCCCGGATTTTTTCAAAATAACCGCAGACTAGACCGCGGCCTTGTTTTAAATTTTATTTGTTCTGCACAGTGCGTCTTTTTTGCACCAAGAACATAATTACTCCGCCTGTTACAGCCAAAAGCAAAATGACCGCAAAAACAGCAAGTATAATGTAATTATAAACATCAGGACTTTCTTTTGCAACATAATTGTCTTTTTGCACATTTTGAGCTGAACTTTCAGAACTTATTAAATCAGAAGCAATCTCTGGTTCTGAAACTAAAATGTTTTCCGAAATGATTTCCGTAACTTGTGCTTCACTTTCACTAATCTGTTGAATTTTAGTTTCTGAATTCTTTGCACGTTTTCGTAAATCTTTAGGAGCTTTTTCTTTTACAGTCAGAACCTTAGACTTTTCTTCGTAAACTTCATCTTTATTTGAAAGTCGTGATTGTTTTTTATTTTCTAACGTTTTTTCTTCAGCCTGTACAATACCAGAATCTTTTACTGAAGGATTAAAAATATTCCTTACAGAAGAAACAGCACGATAAACAATTCCCTGTTCAGAAAGACTTCCTATGCCTATCTGCAATTTTTTACCGGCAGAAGCTTGACCGAAATAATTCAAGTTTGGTAAGGCAGCTTCACTTCCGCTTCCTTCGTTATCAAGCATATCATAAACCTTTACGTCAGATGCACTCCATACAGGGCCTCCGTCAGTTCCGTCGCCTTTATCACCGTAATACAATTCCATGCTTACTGTTTTTCCGGAAAGTTTTACAGGTGCGCTCAAAGAAAGCAAGAAAGAATGATCATCAGTTTTAGAAAAAGTATAAGTTTGTGCAGAACCGTCTATTGTCAATGAAATAATACCATTCATCTGAGACAAATCTTTCATTCCATTCATAACGATTTTTGAAACACCACTTCCTGTTTCCATTACGCTGAATGAATAAATATGTTTTCCGCTATCACCGCTAGTATACGATACATTTCCTACAAGAGGGGCTGTATCATCTAAATAAACTGTTACACTGTTTCCAACATTGTCTTTTATAACAGCTTCATTGTTTGTAAAGGTAACAGGTTCTGAAGATGCAGACACTCCTGATATTGTATCTGTAACTGTAAAATTACCGTCACCTTTTACATAAAGACTTGCGCTAAGTATTTTTGAAGTTCCGCTGTAAGAAACAGCCGGTGCTGTTGTATCAAGAACTCCATAAATTACATAAGGCGGATTATTTAAATCTGTAGTGTTTCCAAGGTTATCTGAAAGATAAACGCCTTTATCATCATTTGCATTTCCTTCAAACGTTACCTTCACCTCTGCAGCAGTTCCGTCAGTAATCTGGGTAATGCGCTCACCTTCTTCTGGAAGAGTTCCTTTTGTATTCATTCCAATCCACTGAACTCC
>JABUUX010000099.1 GCA_021442965.1 Treponema sp. | reverse complement strand
CATCGTGAATATGAAGCTTTGGAAAAACAGATTAATGAAGCAAAAATTAAAGAAGAAAATGTTAGAAAAGATCTTCAGCATGAAGAAAAAGGACTTCAGGCTTTAGATGAAAGTCTTAAAAGTTATGAAGATATGATTAAATCTCAAGAATCGGATCTTTCTTCAGAAAAAAATTCTATTGATTCTCAAATTGCAGGTTATAATAAAGAACTTGATAAACTAAAGAAAAAAGAAGATGACATTACTCCGAGTCTTGATCAGGAAATTCTTTTTAAATTCCAGAGAATAATTCAAAGAAATACAGAAGGAATTGTTGCTGTAAAGAATGGTGTATGTACAGGTTGTCATATGATTCTTCCAGCACAGTTTGCTAATACTGTCCGTGAAGGCGAAAATATTCTTTTCTGTCCATATTGTTCAAGAATCTTATTTTACGAAGAATCTGAAGATGGCGATTCTGAAACCTATTATACTTTTGATAATTCAGGTGATTTTGAAGGCCTGGATGATTACAGAGATGAAGAAGAGGATATGGAAGAAGAAGATCATACTGAAGATCTTTACGATAAAGAATCTGAATTCGATGATGACAATGATATTGGTTCAGATGATGAAGATGACCTCGACGAAGATGAAGAATCTGAGGTTGATTCAGAAGAGTAAATTATCAGGCAGGACAGATAATCGCACATTATATTTCTGATGATAGAAATGTAATGTGAGGTAAAGTCCGGGCTCCGCCGGAAAAAATGCCGGGTAATAACCGGGCAACAAGTGGAAGTTACAGTTTTACTGTATAACCCCTTGGTGACAGATAGTGCAACAGAAAATATACCGCCTGGAAGACAGGTAAGGGTGAAATGGTAGTGTAAGAGACTACCGTGTTTTTGGTAACAAAAACAATGTGTAAACCTCATTTGGAGTAAAGTTAAGCAGCAGTTTGGTTTTCCGGACTATAAACTGCGGGTAGACTGCTAAAGACATCTGGTAACAGGTGTTTTGGATAGATGATTATCAGTCATTTTAGACTACAGAACCCGGCTTATTTCCTGCCTGTTTTTATAGAAAATGAAGCAATACGAATTAAAGAATGAAAGTTTAGCAAAGAAAAAAAGTCATCTTTTAAGAAACATCCTCCTTGGATTTGCAGGGACTGTTATACTTGGTATTATTATTTTCTTTTCTGTATTTTTTATTATACGTTTTTCGAATTCAAGAATTTCTACAAAAACATTGCAAAAATATTGGAATAGTAAGGACGATAACCGTTATCTTCTAATAATTAAAGACGGAAAGGAAATTCTAGATTCAGATCCATTTAACAATACAGCCTTAATATATTACGGTTATGCCTCTTTTTATACTGCTGTTTCTCAAACAGATTCTGCTCTTATGCAAAGTTATTTGGAAGAGTGTATAAATTCTTTAAGACAAGCTTTATATTCTGCTAAAGAGAAAACAAAACCGCAAATTTTTTATATGCTTGGTAAAGCGTATTTTTATAAAAATAGAATTTCCGGCAATTATTATGCAGATTTAACTGTAGAATATTTAAATAAAGCTTTAGCCTTTGGTTATGCAGCTGATGATATTTATGAATATTTAGGTATGAGTTATGCAGCATTGGATATGCCAACTGAAAGTATAGCTGCATTTTCACAATCTCTTTTGACACGAGAATCAGATAATCTTCTTGTTTCAATAGCTGAACAGTATATGAAAACTGGACAATATAATTCCAGTAAACAGTATCTATTCAGAGTAATAAAATCATGTGAAAATGAAGCATTAAGAGAAAAAAGTCATATTATTTTAGGAAATATTTACTTAGAAGAACAAAATTTTACTGATGCAGAAAAAGAATTTGCAGAAGTTCTTCAAATTAATGAAAATTCTACTGACGCACATTACGGAATTGGTGTAATATATGAGAAGCAGGGAAATCTTGCAAAAGCTCGTTCTGAGTGGAGGGCAACATTAAAATTGCAGGCTAATCATTCGGGCGCATTAAAAAAATTATCTGAAAATAAAAAATAGGGGAAAATAAATGGGATTTTTTGACAGATTTTCAACTGATATTGGTATTGACCTTGGTACATGTAATACTTTGATTTATGTCCGTGGAAAAGGAATCGTAATTGATGAACCTTCTGTAGTAGCCGTAGAAAAAGGAACAAAAAGAATTGTTGCCGTTGGTTCTGAAGCTAAACGTATGCTGGATAAAACTCCTGGAAATATTCTTGCTATAAGACCATTAGCAGATGGAGTTATTGCGGATATCGACTCCTGTGAAAAACTTATTAAATACTTTATAAACAAAATTACACCAAAACATAAGCTGGTTAAATCTCTTCGTATGAAAATTGGTATACCTTCATGTATTACAGAAGTAGAACGAAGAGCTGTAATTGAAGCAGCCCTTAATGCAGGAGCAAAAGAAGTTGAAGTAATAGCTGAAAGTCTTGCTGCTGCTATTGGTGCAAAAATTCCTATTTACGAACCAGCAGGTCATATGGTATGTGATATTGGTGGTGGAACTACAGAAGTTTCTGTTATTTCATTAGGTGGAATGGTTGTTACTCATTCTATTCGTGTTGGTGGTGATAAATTTGATGAAGCTATTGTAAATCATGTTAAAACAACTCATAACCTAAGAATTGGAACGAAGGCTGCTGAAAGTATAAAGATACAGATTGGATCAGCAGCTCCAGAAAAAGCAATTGAAAAAATGGAAATTAAAGGTGTTGATGCAATTACCGGACTTCCAAGGAGATTGGAAATTGATAGTGTTGAGGTACGAGAAGCCCTTAAAGAACCTGTTACCAAAATTGTTGAAGAAGTAAAAGCTGTTCTTGGTCTTACACCTCCAGAACTGGCAGCAGATATTATCGAACGTGGTATTGTAATGACAGGTGGAGGTTCAATGCTTAGAGAATTACCTCGTCTTATTTCTAAAGAAACAAATGTTCCTGTAATTCTTGTAGAACGTCCATTGGAATGTGTTGCTCTTGGAGCCGGTCAAGCATTTGAATTATTTAAAGATATGTCTGCTGACAGATCTATCTATGATAGTTTAAGCTAATAGAAAAAGATTTATGTTTAAGAAACCACGTTTTTCTTTTCAGTTTAAATTGCCTGAATTTTTATTAGTAATTCTCGTTATAGGCTCATGTTTTTTTCTGGGTTTCAGTTCCAGAAGTTTTGTACTAAATTTTAAAAAAATTGGTTTTACAATCTACTCATCCTGTGAAAAAGCCATTGTTTTTGTTACACGAGGTACAAGGAACACTTTTAATTCCGCAAAAGAATTAAAACAATTAAAAAAAGATTATGATTTGCTTGTTGAACAACTTGAAAATTACGAACAAATGCAAAGATCAAATGCAGATATCAGGAAAGAAAATGAACGATTAAAAGAACAGCTTGGCTTCTCTATGGAAATGCAGGAAAAGAATATTCCTTGTCAGATTATTTCCAGAGATTTAGATAATCTTTACAGTTATCTTACAATAAATAAGGGTAGTGTAAATGGTATTCGTAAAAATATGCCCGTAGTTGCTTTTCAAAATGGAGCACAGGGGCTAGTAGGTAAAGTTGTAGAGGTTGCTCCTTTTACATGTCAGGTAATGCCTGTTTATAATATTAACAGTCTTGTTTCTTCTAGAGTACAAAACACAAGAGAAATTGGTCTTGTTTCTGGTCGTGGAGATCCTGATCTTCCCCTTTCTATGCAATATATCAGAAAGCGAACAATTGATTCTTTACATTACGGTGATGTAATAGTCACTTCCGGAGAAAATGATAATTATATGCGTGATATACCGATAGGATCTATTTCAGAAATCACAGCGATAGATTACAATTCTTCTCTTAATATTGAATTAACACCAATCATTGATTTTTCAAAACTTGAAATTGTATTTGTTGTAAATACAAAAGAATTAAATGACAGAAATGGATGGCAATCTGATGAATAAAGGAAAATCTTTTATTATTTCTTTAATTATTATTTTTTGTGCTGCCCTTATTGAAAGTGCTATTCTAGCAAATATTTATATTCTTCCTGTTGTTCCTGATATTGTTCTAATTTGTTCTGTATTCCTTTCTTTACTTAATGGGAAAACTTATGGAGAACTTTCAGGCTTTGCTTCTGGTATGACAATTGATTTTATAACAGGAGCACCATTTGGATTAAACTGTATTATTCGGACGATAATCGGGTATCTGTATGGTATTTTTTCTGAAAATATAGTTTTGTCTTCTGTTCTGGTTCCTATAATTTCTATAGGGACAGCAACATTAATAAAACATGTTTTTATTTGGATTGTTTCTTTTTTTTATACTACAATTACACCTACAGGAATCTTTTCAATGAAATTTCTGTTTGAATTTATTTTTAATACATTACTTTCGCCTTTTATTTTTAGATTTTTGAAGTTTTTTATTAATTCTTTGGCTATTCACCCAACGGAGGATAATAACCTTAATGCCATTTAATGAAAATGAGGAAAATAATCCTGATATAACAAAGAAACTCCTCATTCTTTTTCTTATTATTATTGTATTGTTTTCAATTTATGTTTTTAAACTTTTTTCAATGCAAATTTTAAATGGTGATAAATATCGAAATCAGTCTGCAAAGATTTCCAGTAAAACAAAAACTATTCCAGCTCACCGTGGAGAGATTTTTGACAGAAATGCAAATTTACCTTTAGTTGTAAATACTGAAAGTTATGCAATAACACTTACTCCCGGAGAAATTCCTAAAGGTCATTATGACAGTGTAGCACAGCGTCTTTCGAAATTTTTAGGTATAAAAAAAACCGATATAGATAATAAGTTAAAAAAGGCAAAAGTTAGTGACAGAAGTTTTACCGCAGTTACAATTAAATCTAACGTTTCTTTTTCTGTTGTTTCTAATATAGCAGAAAACATAAACGATTTACCAGGAGTTTCTTGGGAATCTAAACCAATTAGAAACTATTTGGGAACAGGATCTCTTTCACATATAATTGGATATGTTGGTGATATTACAGAAGATGAACATACTCAAATGTACAATTATGGATATGACCGTCAAAGACAAATTGGTAAAACTGGAATTGAAAAACAGTATGAACATCTTCTTCAAGGAATTCCCGGTCAGGAACGCCAGACAATTGATGTTAGAGGGCGTATTATTTCGGAAACCCCTGAAATAGATCCACCTCAGAGTGGAAAAAATCTTGTACTTACAATTGATTCAAGAATACAAGAATTAGTAGAAAAAACACTTGGAGAAAGAATTGGGGCTTCCGTTGTTTTAAAACCTTCAACAGGTGAAGTACTTGCTATGGTATCATATCCATTTTATGACGCTAATCTATTTAATCGTGAAACTGCTTCAGAAGAATATGAAGCTTTAAACAGAGATGAAAATAAACCTTTTTTGAATAGAGCTGTTATGACCACTTATCCTCCTGCTTCAACTTTTAAAATTGTTATGACTACAGCACTTTTACAGGAAAAAACTTTTTCTCCAAAACAAAAAATTGAATGTACGGGAAGAATTCTGTATGGAGGCCGTGCATATCATTGTTGGGTAAAATATGGTCAGGGGTGGATGGATTTAAAAGAGGCTTTGGCACAATCATGTGATGTTTATTATTATACGATAGGTAGAGATTACCTTGGTATTGAAAAAATTGCTCAATATGCAGAAAAATTTGGATTAGGTCATAGTGCACAAATTGATCTTCCTACCCAAGCCTCAGGTCTTGTACCAACTCCAACTTGGAAAGAAAGAACCAGACATTCAAAATGGGTTGGTGGGGACACTATTTCTGCTTCAATTGGTCAGGGGGACTTGACTGCAACTCCTTTACAACTTGCTGATATGATTGCTATGGTTTCAAATAGTGGGGTAATTTACAAACCTCACCTTTTAAAAGAAGTTAGAGATCCTATTACCAATGAAATTATAGAAGAAATTCAACCGGAAGTTTTATTAAAACCAGAAGGAATTGATGAAGACGTTTGGCTTGAATTACAGACATATTTAAGATACACAGCCACTGACGGTTCAGCAAAGTTTCCTATGGAACTTTTATCAGTACCTGTAGCCTGTAAAACAGGAACAGGAGAAGTTGATAAATATAAAAATTCAGAGGAAAGTCACTGGCATTCATGGCTTGTAGCTTATGCACCTTCCGATGCACCTCCAGAAGAAAGAATTTGTATTGCAACAATTGTTGAAGCCGTAAATAAGTGGGAATGGTGGGCTCCTTATGCAACTTGTATAATTATGCAGGGGATTTTTGAAAATCAAACATATGAGGAAGCTTATGATGCTTTGCATATGGAAAGATATCTTGGAAGACCTGAAGTAAGGAGAGACTAAATATGAAAGAAAAATCGGAAGTTTTGAATCTTTTTGATTTTGGTATTTTAATTTCTGTTTTACTTTTAACTGCAGCTGGAATATTGTTTATTTTTTCTGCTCGATTCACTTCAAAAGGTATTATTAATGACACTCAATATTTAAAACAGATTTTTTTTGCATGTCTAGGTCTTGGATCAATCATAATCATTGTTTTTTTAGATTACAGAAGAATTAAAAGATATTCTTTTTATTTATATCTTGGACTTCTTTTGATTCTTATTATTACTCGATTGGTAAGTAAAAAAGTAAATGGAGCTCACAGTTGGCTTGGTATTGGTTCTTTTGGAGTTCAGCCTTCTGAATTTGGAAAAATTATATTTATTTTTTATTTAGCTAAATTCCTGGAAGATTCAAAAAATGATTCAGGTCTTTCTAGGTTTATTATAGGAAATGCAATTATGCTTCTTCCTATGGCGCTTATTCTTATTCAGCCAGATTTAGGAACGGCTTCTGTTTACTTTCCAATATTTCTTGTTATGGCATTTATGGCTGGGGTTCCTGCAAGATTTTTAGTGTTTGAACTTTCATTTCTGTTACTTACTCTTTTGTTTGCAACTTTACCTGTTTATAATCGATTTATTCCTGATGTTCCTTATAAACCAATAATGATTTTGGGAGATTTTAAACTTAGAATTGTTTTGATAATATCCTGTGGTTCTGTTTCAATAATTTCTGCAGTAATTAGAAGTTATTTCCATGGAAAAAAATATTTTTACTGGATATCTTACACTTTTTTATGTATAACAGTTTCGCTTATATTATCTATGTTTGCACAGAAAATTTTAACAGGTCTTTCTTCGACTCATCCAAATTATGAAATTGCTCAAGCTCTAAATGAAAAGAATGCAAAAAAACTCAATATTGAAACAGAAGATTTCATTAATATTGCAAATGGAAAAGTTTCAGAAATAGAACTGAATGTAATTGCCTCCAAAGCTGGGAAAAAACCTGAAAAAATTTCTAAAACTGCTAAGAAGAAATATTTAAGTACTACCCCTGATTCAAGAATTCCAAAATTTACAGCTATAAAATTTATTGCTGGTGATTTATTAAAACATCCTTCAAAATGGCTTGAATTTCCGGAAAATTGGAATGGCAAAAGAATCGGTGGATACTGGCATGACGGAGTAGGCTATCAGATGAAACGTCTGATTATCTTCACAAAACCTGAGTATGATAGACAGGGAGCAGGGTGGAATATTTATCAAAGTAAAATTGCTATTGGGGCTGGAATGCTTACTGGACGTGGCGTTTTACAAGGGACACAAAGTCATAACGGCTGGCTTCCTGAGCAGTCAACTGATTTTATTTTTGGTATTCTTTCTGAAGAATTTGGGTTTATAGGTGCTCTTACTGTTCTACTTCTATACCTTTTTCTCTTTATAAGAATTATTCTTATTATACGCCATAATCATAATATTTATGGTACTTATATAGCTTCTGGAATTTTAGCAACTTATGCTTTCCATTTTTTTATAAATATTGGAATGTTGATGGGAATGATGCCTTGTACCGGTATACCGCTTTTATTTCTTTCTTACGGTGGTTCTTCTCTTCTAACTGCTATGATTTGTGCAGGAATTCTTATGAATATCAACTATTTCAAAAAAGAACTTCATTAATCTTTTTATGCAGCTTTATATGTTTCGTTAAGAATTCCACCTTTCCATCTGAGTGCTTTTAGTTTTATTTTATTTTCAATTTCTCTAATTGCACTTTTTGAGAGTCCTAAAATTTTACCGATTTCACTTAATGATAACGGTTTTTCGGCATTATATCCAATGCGCGATTTTATTATAAAAGAATCTCTGTCAGATAATTCATTTAGAAATAATTGAATTTCGAATTGATTTTCCTTTTTTATTAAAGCATCTT
>JABUUX010000140.1 GCA_021442965.1 Treponema sp. | reverse complement strand
GCCAGTGCTGCTGACGGCGAAAACTACGAATGGACTGACATGTACGAAGGTTTTGCCAAAACTGCAGAAGAAGAAGGCTTTACAGCGCTTGCCCAAAAATTCCGTATGGTAGCCGCCATAGAAAAACACCACGAAGAACGCTATCGTGCTTTACTTCACAATGTAGAAGCTCAGGAAGTTTTTGCAAAGAGCGAAGTTAAAGTTTGGGAATGCCGTAACTGCGGTCACATCGTTGTAGGAACTAATGCTCCGGAAGTGTGTCCTGCCTGCGCTCACCCTCAAAGCTACTTTGAAATACATCAGGAAAATTATTAAAAACAATAAAGGGGCGTTCAAAAATGTAAAAACCATCGCCCCAGTGATTTTCCCCATCAAATCCTTCTCTGATTGACCGAGCCCCCCCCCTATTATAGAATAAACTCAACTATTAATATAAGTTTTATAGGAGTTTATATGAAATGTTTTAAACATTTGGCAAAAGGAAAAAAAATCCTTCTTTTGTCTGCATTGGTTGCACTTGCCGGAACAACAGCATTTGCACAGTCATCAGTAGAAAGTAAAGCCACTGACGGAGTATTTCTCAGCGATGCTGACTACTTTATGGACACTATCAAGTGGGGTAAGCTTAACTTTGACAAAGCTTACATCGAAGCCCAGATGAACGGTAATTATCTGAATGCCGGAACAGCACTCAAACTTGGAGGACTTTACACATCCTTCTACTACACAGGAAATCTTCTGAACTGGGACTTTGGAAACGGAACAACTGCAGCTTCAACAATTACTGAAGTAACTGCTCACGATCTTTTTGAATCTTCTGTTTCAAAAGAGCTTAACAAAAACGACAATGCCACATGGGGCTCAAACAACACTTTCCGAGCCATGATTGGTATTGCAAACATGGGTATCCTTTTGGGCTATAATGGCAATGGAACTAGCGAAAGTGGAACTTTCAATGATTTAAATGGAACTGTAGCAAATACAACTACACATGAATATTCACACGGCGCTTCTACAGCATCATACACAGACACAATCTACGGAAACGGTACTTATAACTTCAATAAGAATTATATTCCACAAGTAGGTTTTGGAATTGACCTTGGAAACATCAGACCTTATGCTGCTCTACCGGTTCAGTTCCAAAGCAATGCCCGCTCTTTCAACCGTACTACCAAAACTGTAACAAATGGTGTTGTAACACAGGAACTTTATGAAGCACAGGAAAGAAAAGGAACAAGTGGAAGTGAAAGTTTTGTTTTAATTAATCCAACAATTGGAACAGAAATTGACTTAAAATACGGATACATCAATGTTTCTTACACTCCAAATATTTACTTCTTCGACCCAAATCCTTATTCAACAACCATAACTTCTGTACGAACAACTTATACACCTCTTTCAAATAATAAAACTGTTGTTACCTCTATTACAAAAGACAACTTTGGAAGCAAAACAAAGTTTGACAACAACCTGTACTTTTCTTACGTATTTGAAAAACCAATTGCCGAAAAATTCACTCTTGGTGCAAAAGCTACCCTTAATGCAGATTTAAATTTTGATACAACAGTATCTGTCCGAAATTTATCTTCTGGAGGAGCTTATACAGAATCTTCTACAGCAACTTACACAAATAAAGACGGGTCTGCAAATAAAACAACAACAATCAAATACGTAGAAGGCGGAGAAACTACAACAAACAAAGTAGCATTCAACGCATATCCTCAGATTAGTGGAAGTGTAAAATATGATGTTTCAGACAAAGTTTCACTTCTGTTCGGTGCCAAATTAAAAGTAAATGCAAAGTATGATACATCAACAACAACAGTAAATCCTAACAGCACAGAAGTAACAAAAGTTACAAACACAGCTACAGAAGAAAACTCTGTAACAAAAACTGTAAACACTACATCTCCTGTAAATGAATCAAATACAAATAACTTTGACTGCAATGTTGATTATACAGCAGGTTTTGGAGTTGTATTTACACCGGTAAAAGCTTTTGACTTTGGTATTTACTTGGATCTTAAGAGCCTTGCAACAATAACACCATTTGCAAACTGCTCAGTACAGGCTGAAGTTAGATTCTAATTTTAGGAGGAAATAAGTTATGAAAACTACAAATAAACTTTTTGCTGTAATAAGTGCGGCATTCCTGCTTGCTTCCTGCAGTAACTTTACAGGATCAGATTTTTCTAAGAAAAACTCTACAGACTTATATTCAAACGGCGGAAATGTAAATGCTGACGGAAGTGTAAAAACTTACGGTACAACAAAATATGCCATGAAGGTTTCTTCAACTGTTCAATCTTCTGTATCAAATGCAGATGGGAAATATGATTTTACACTTTCTGTAACATTCTCTAATGATGTAGATCCTTCTACAATCAGCGCTATCAAAGTTGAAACAATGTCAGCTGCAGATGCGAACAAAGCTGTAAATTATACTTCTGTAGCTTCAGAAGCAAAAGTTTCTGACACAAATAAAAAAGTTGTAGAAGTAAAATTCACACTTGATACAAACACAGAAGCCTTTTCTGTAACAGTTCCAAACACAGTTTGTGCCACAAACGGAATGAAAATGGATCAGGACTCAGACGGTGTATGGAACGAACAGGAAGATTCATATTATAAAGCTTTCAACGCTGTTTCAATTATTGGAGTGCAAAAAGACCCGACATTAAAACTTACAGATTTTATACCTTCTCCATCATATAAGTTTGTAGATCCAACTTCTACTGATCCTGACATTGGTAAATTTGTTATTGAATATGTAATTCCTGATAGAGGAACATTAAAAGCTTCTGACTTTATTTCTGACATTGCATCCCAGTTATCAAATCACATAGGAATCAAGCTTAATTATGATGATAACACCAGTTCAAAAATTCTTTCTCTCACATTCACAGAAATTCGTGATGATAGTAATTCCAAAACTACATACAAAGCAACATACTTTAATAATGACTATCAGAATGTAAGTGATGTTTCAATCTATGTTGTAAATGCAGACACATGGGTTATTAAAGATTTCTGCGGAACAGGAATGAACGTTAAATACTCATTGGATAATGACAAGCAGCCTAAGAAAAACATTTACTTTAATTTTACACCTGTAAACGGCTGGGGAATGTGTTTATCTGGCATTGAACAGACTTTTGGTGCTAAAGAAACTAAAATGCTTGGTCTTGGAACAATTCCTGCCAATACAGCTTATATTAAAGTTCGCTGCAATAAAATTTATGATGCCGACAAAGACAACAAACCTGTATACGAAAATCTTGCTGTAAAAGTTTACGATGGTTCAGCATACACAGAAACCATCCCTATGGCCCGTGATTCAGCCTTTACACACGATATCGTTTACTCTTGTGACATTGTTCTGGATGCTACAAAAATCAATAACATCAACACTAACGGTCTTTATATTGTTGGTGAAGAAGGTGACAAAGCATCCTTCACAGTAGTTTACAAAAATTATTGATAAGTTTTCTGATTAATTAGATTATCAGACTAACCACCTGCCCGAAACTTCAGTTTCTTAAAGTTTCGGGCATTTTTTTTACTCGTCATATCCGCTTTAAAAATTCACTGAACAACCTCACATATTTTTAGTATACTAAAATCAGGAAAAACTTATGTCTCTAAACTGCAATGAAATTAATCTTATTTTGGAAGAACTGAACCTTAAAGGCAGTTTTATACAGGATATTATCCAGCCAGGCTATGATTCTCTGGCTCTTTACACTTACAAAGAAGGCGGTGCAAAAACTGTTTTTATCTGTACCGCCCATGATGCCTGCCGCATTTGCGAAGTACGCCGTAAAATTACAAAAAATGAAAAACCACTTCGCTTTATGGAATTTCTTCGTTCCCGTATTAAAGGCTGCCGTATAAATTCTGCAAGTCAGATTGGACTTGAACGAATTATTAAGATGGAACTTTCAAACGCAGAAGAAGAATTCATTCTATACATAAGACTCTGGAATAATGCTGCAAACGTAATCCTTTGTAATAAAAACAAGCTGATTCTGGATTCAATGTTCCGCCGCCCTGCTAAAGGTGAAGTTACAGGGAAAGTTTTTTTAGAACCTGAACTTGATGAAAGCAAATTCCAAATGATAGAAAAATGGCAGGTAAGAGACTGGCAAAACGAAGAAAAAACTTCTACATCTTTCAATGAGTTTATAGACAATTATTACAGTGAGCATGGGGCGGCTCTTTCCCGTGAAGCCCTGCTTGAAAAAGCCGAAAAATGGTACACCACAAATCTTACAAAACGTGAAGCCGCTCTTTTAAACCTTGAAGCCAAACTTAAGTCTTTTAAAAACGCAGACCAGCTGAAACACTTTGGAGACCTTATTTTGGCATACGGACATTTACTTGATGGTAATTCCCGTCATCTTGAATGTGAAGACTACGAAACTGGAAAAACCGTAAGTATAGTTATAGACCCAAAACTCAGTGCTCACGAAAATGCCGAAAATTATTACACCCAGTATAAAAAAGCCTTGAGCGGCTCTGAACAGCTGGAGCACGACATAGAAATTTCCCGCCGTCAGATAGATAAGCTAAAAAAACAATATGAAGAAATCTTAAATGAAAAAAACCCTGTAAAAATTGAACAGATGCTTCGGCACGATTCCAAGCCAGTCCAGCAGCAAAAAAAATCCCACCCTGGGTTAGATTACACAGTAAACGGATGGTACATACTGGTTGGTCGGGACGCTAACGAAAATGATGAACTTTTACGGCACCATGTTCGCGGTGAAGATTTATGGCTTCATGTGCGGGACTTTCCGGGCGGCTATGTCTTTATAAAACACCGGAAAGATAAAACTGTTCCTCTGGATATTCTTCTGGACGCCGCAAATCTTGCAGTGTATTATTCCAAAGCCCGAAATACCGGGAAAACTGATTTATACTACACCAAAGTAAAATACCTTCGACGTGCAAAAAACGGTCCCAAAGGCCTTGTTCTTCCAACTCAAGAAAAAAACCTGTGCATTACTCCTGATAAAGAGCGGCTTTCAAAACTTGATATGCTTCTAAACGGGTAATGCAGATGGGATTCTGGTTTTGTATTTTATCCGTAAAATTCAATGTCCCGGATAAAGGTTCACATCAGAAGGAATTTCACGTCTTAGCCGTTCCAAACTTTCAAACATTTCTTTATCACTGCCTGTTGGAAGGTCTGTACGTCCGTAGCCGTTAAAGAACAAAGTATCGCCAGAAATCAAACTATTTTCACCTTCATTGTACAGGCAAAGAGAACCTGCTGTATGTCCAGGAGTCAACATCACCTTCCATCCGTAAAAATCATCCCCCTCATTCAGTAAAGTATCAGGCTTGGGCTGATTCATTAATGTTTCTGCAAGGTCTTCTAAATCCATTCCCCTAAGGCATGTTTTGTTTATTTTTCCGTATCCTATTTCTGGTGCATCAATTTTAGAAACCGCAATTTTTGCATTCGGAAACATTTTTTTTATAGGAAGAATGCCCGAAATATGATCAAAATGACAATGAGTAAGAAGAACCGCAACACATTCCAGGTGATTTTTTTGCAGATACAAAGTGATTTTATTTTCGTCACCACTCAAAGCACACGCCGCAGGATCCACTACAAAAACCTTTCCCTCTTCCACAGGAACTATATAAGTATTTACTCTAAAGACACCGGTTTGTATGCTTTTAATTTCCATAATAAATAAACCTCTTGATTAATTTTTATCTTAAAACAAAAAAACCGGCAGCACAGATTCTTTCCGTACAAACCGGTTTTAGAAAAATCACAAAAGAAAAGCCAGATAAAAACTTATTCCTTTGTTTTAGGGCAACTCATATATGGATTTTTTAGAGACTCCATTTATTATGAATTACCAAATGGTTCGTTATTTGCGGCTTTTTCTGCGGCGGCGTAGGCAGCTGCATCTTCTGCCGACATTACTTCTTCGTCTGTCTGTGATTCTACATCTTCATTTGTATCTTCACCGCCTTCTTCAGTTTCCTTTAAGCGTGAAAGATTTACAGCCAGACGGCGGCCACGGTATTCGTAATCGTTAAGAGACGCAATTGCCTTTTCTGTATCTTCTGTATAAAGCTGAACAAAAGAATAATTTGCCAGAACTTTGATATTTCCAATACGTTCACGTTCCAGTCCTCCAACGTTTATAAGAAGGCTTACCAAATCTCTTGGGAATACACGACGATTACGTCCAATGCTGATAAAAATAGTTGTAGCCTGTTCTTCAGGAATTTCTACACGAGGACGAGGCTGACGTTCTTCACGAATTGAAGGTTCTTCATTATTTCTGCTTTTATTATTTTCGCGAAGATTTTCGCGTACTTCGTTTCTTTTTGAGTTGTTTCTTTCAAAACGACTTGGACGGAATGAATGATCATGTTTAAGAGCTTCTCTAAGCAGATATGCAGTTACATATTTTCTTAAAGAAAAAGGAACATTTTTCTTAAACATTTTGTTCAGTTCTGCAAGAGAATCTACATCTGCATCTGATCTTACTTTGTTTACTGCATTTTCCAAAAAAGCGGCAGCCTGTTCTTCATTCAATTCGAATCTTCTGTTGTTGTACATAAAAAAATACCTCTTAATTTTGAATTTAAATTTTTAGCAAAAAACCAAAGTCAATCTGTTCAAAACCTGTTCGTAATAATAAAGGTTTGATGACTTCGGGAATAATAATATTTGGCAAAACAAGCCATTTTTCTTCGTCAGATTTAAGTTTGGAAACGCACATAAAAAGCAATTCGGATCCAATACCTAATCCACGAAAACGCTCAGACACAAAAAAATTTGTAACAAAAATAACATTTTTCTGAGCTTCCAAAACGGGTTTAACTAAAATACAGCCTGCAAATTCGTCAGACAAAGAATGACAGATATAACCGGTCTGATTTTGTGAACCAGTCTCATACTGTACTTTCCATATATCATTAAATGCTGCCGAAACTGTCTTGGGCAGGTTATCGTTACTTCCGTTCAAAACTGCGCTTAAATTCCGAATTATTTCACTGTCAAAAGCCGGAGTATACTCTAAAAAAGTAAAATCATCGTGAATCAAATTTTCATCTGATTCAGGTATTCGATCCAGTTTTTCAAGTCCCCAGAATTCACGCAGGGAATTATACCATTCGTTTACAAACTCAAGCATCTTCTGATTTTTAAACTTATGCCAGAGTTTTTCTACTTCAGGATATTCCTTCAAAACGTTTCTGAAATTTCTGAACACCCCTCTTCCTGAATGAAGCACTTCTACAAGAGATTCGCGTACTATAGGTGCATGAAGATTTTCTACAAATGCTTCACGCAGTGCAAACCCGTCTGCAGATGTCCATTCAGGTAAATTGTAATATCGGTCTTCATCACCTTTTATACCGCCTCCTTCTTCTACAAGGAAACCTTCCTTTGCGTCTATCAGAAAAATCTTTTCCTGATTTTCCAAAGCATTCAGAAGTGCAGTTTCAAGACTGGCGGTTAATTCAAAGGTCATAAAGATTATTCACGCCTACAGCGCTTATTTTGGAAGATCTGTGCGTTTGGCAACAATCTTACTTATAAGTCCATACTTAACAGATTCTTCTGCATCCAGCCAGTAATCACGATCAGTGTCTTTTGAAACCTGTTCCAGCGGAGTACCTGTTTCATCGGCAATAATTTTATTTAATTTTGCACGAGTTTTTTCCAGTTCTTTAGCATGGATTTCAATATCAGTAGCAACGCCCTTCATTCCACTCATCGGCTGATGAATAAGATAACGGCTGTTTGGAAGACCTACACGATTTTCTTTTGGAACTGCAAGCAAAACCAAAGTTGCAGCAGAAGCAATTAAGCCCATCCCAATAAGAACTACAGGAGCTTTTATAAATCGGATTGTATCAAAAATTGCAAACCCTGCGTCTACGTCTCCTCCAGGAGAATCAATGTACATGTAAATTGTTTTTTCAGCATCATCTGCTTCAAGAACCAGAAGCTGGCGTACAATTTTTTCTGCCAGATCTTTGTTAATTTCGCCAGAAAGAATAACCTGGCGTGTTTTCATAAATTTTTCTGTAAGAGGATCAGGCATATCAGGAGCCTTGGCTTTTTCCTCTTCTTCTTCATCTAAATAAATTTTATTCATATAGTAAATATACTAAAGATTTCTACCGTGTTCAATGAAATATGGAACTTCAGCATTTGATTTTATTTTACTGTAATAACAGTAAAAGTATTGACACTTTTTAATAAATCCCTTATATTTCTATTACTGTTTGGAGCGGTACCAAAGCGGTCGTACTGGGGCGGTCTTGAAAACCGTTTACTCGCAAGAGTACGGGGG
>JABUUX010000385.1 GCA_021442965.1 Treponema sp. | reverse complement strand
GAACTTTCAGACAACTTTATAGAAAATCCTATGGATGTAATAAAAGTTGGGGATATAAAAGAATTTGTAATTATCGATCTGGATAAAGACCGCCGTCGAATAGGGCTTTCTCTTAAAAGTGATGCAATGAGCAGGATTGGGCAGGGAGGAGTAAGCGGAAAACGACCTTCCGGAAGTACGGCTTCAGATGGTAACCGTCAGAATTCAAAAAACGGTAATGGCGGACGCAAAGTGGTGGTTGTAAAGAAAAATAGTGTACAAGGCTTGAATAAGGGGTATAATAATAGTAATAACGAAAAGTCTGCTAAAAAGTATGAATCTTATGATTCCGGAGATAGTTACAATCCATTTGCAGGATTGTAGAGTTTTTATTAAAGGTAAATCAGGAGGTGGATTTTGAAAAAATCAAGTCTACATCTTTTGTGCGGAGTCTCTCTGGCAGCTTTGTTGTTAGGTTGTTCATGGCAGGTTCCACAAAAAATCGCTGTTAAAACAGATGCAACTTATAATTATACGATTGCAAGTATTGAAAAGGATTTGAATGAATTCATAAGTCCTAAGGTTCTTCAGGAAACTATTGATAAGGCTGCAAGCGGAAAAGGAATTCAGGTTTATGATTACAATCCTGGAAAGACTTCTGACAGCCAGCAGTATCTTATGAAAGTTCCTGTTCATAAAATTCCGCTGGATCTTTCAACTTATATGTCCAATCTTACTCAGGATTCTGTAAAGGTAAATCAGACATTAAAACTGGATGAAGTTAAAATGACTGGCACAAAGGACATAAATACTAAAACCATTTCTGACGGACTTAGTAATCTTGTTGTTGTAATAGGACCTGCTCAACCTGAAGCAAATATTAAAACTACAGGAGATGTGGGACAGTCTTTTGACAGCATTCAGTATGCTTCTGGTGAAATGAAGGTTTATTTGGATGGCTCATATTTGGGAACAAATCCTAAAGTAAGTCTTGTTCATAATGGTTCAACTTTGGCGTCAAAAGATTTTACCGCTTGTACACCAGTTATAAAGACTTATACCGCTGCAAATGGATCAGCTGCAACATTTACAGGAAATTTTGTAGCTACACTGGATATTTCCAATAAAAACATTTATATGAGCGGAATGAAGTTTGTCTTTACAGATTACGGTGATTCTACGTTCTTTTATGGTGAAGTCGATAACACAACATCTACAGTAAAAAAAGCTACAGGCTTGAATCTAAAAGATTATGAAATCAATCTTTCTGATACAACATTCTCAGGGCTTTTCCCGGCAAGTGTAAAGGCATGTACTATTTCAGAAGGTTCACTTTCAACTTCTCTTGTTCTTCCAACTTCGTGGACAAATGCTACTGCAGATCTTTCCATAGAGATTACAGGGGCAATGAACATTCCAAAACAGTCTGCAAATATAAATCTTTCCGGAACAAATATTCAGCCTGGAGATTTTATTATCAAACCATCTGCAAAAATTAACGTTACAAACGGAGATATTTATTTAGATTTGGTAAATCCTAACTTAAATTATAATATTGAAGTAAAAAAACTTTCATCTGTTACTGTGGATTCAACAGCAATGACTCAACCGGACGGTTCAAATTTTGATACTGCAATTTCAAAAAATGTTTCTCTTCCAACAAATGTAACAGACTACATTACAGAAATCTGGTTTGATGAGTCAGATTTTGATATTAAATATTCAAACACTCTTCCGCAGGGAAATGATATTTCTGTAGATGTTGCATCCGCGTTCCTTAATCTTTCAGATACAGTTCAAATGACTTCAAATTCAAAAGACCAGTCTGCAAAACTAAAGAGCACAGCCGATAATACTTCGGGGTCTGGAAAGTCTACAACCTCTGCAAATATTGATTTTACAGGAACAATTAATCTTCCAAATAAATCCGGAACAGACTTTACTCTAAAAGATATAGTTCTTGGAACAGACTACAATGTAGGAATTGAAATTCTTCCGAATATTAAGTGGGCTAAAGCAAATGTAGATATGTCAAAAGTATCTTCACCTATAAAGGGGACTATGGATACCGGGGTGAATTTCAAATCTGTGCTTAGTTCTGTATCTTCCGGTACAAGTAGTTTTATGGATTTCATAGAATTTGCTTCTGTTCCGGTTTATATTTACTGCCAGAAACCTGCAAGTATTTCGGCTTTTAACAATATAGCAATGAATGGAAAAGTATGGCTTACGTCAGGAACTAACAAAACTTATATTGTCGGTTCAGAAACAACAACTGATGTATTCAGATTTAATGGTTTACCCGAGCTTGCTCTTACTGATGGTGTAGTTACTGAGAATCTGGGAACACCTTTGGCAGATGTAAAAGATGCCTTCTCTCCTAAGAGTGCGGGAACAATTACCATGGATTACGACATCAGCGTTTCAGGAACCAGTGGAACAGTTACTCTTACTCCATCTGATGTAGGAGCGAAGGGAGATTTGGATATTGTGGCTTTAGTTGCCATCCCATTAGGTTTTGAAGTTAAAGCGGCCTCTGGACAAACTGCAGATCTTAATATTCTGGAAACATTGGGATTAAAGGGAGATTTGTTCAGCCGTTCAGAGCCATGGAATACTTCAGATTTTGAAAATTACTTTAAAGCAATAAAATCTGTTGAATTAATATTCAATTCAGAAAATCTTCCTTTCACCTATGAAAATCCGTCTAATATAGTTAAGTGCTCGGTAAATTTAAAAGCTTCTCCTAATTCAAAACCTAAGGTATTTGGATTTACAAACGGCTCTTGTAAGCTTACCGGCTCAGAAATTGAAGAAATGCTTAAAGCCTATCCTTTGGAGCCTGAAGTAAAAATGGTATTCCCGGACGGAAAGTTCTTCATTAAACGGGAAATGAAAGTAAAAACAAAGATTGATCTTTCACTTGTTACAGACGGTGAAATTGTTCTTTCTAAATAAGGAGGCAAAAAATGAAAAAGAGTATAGCAGTATTCATTACTTTTATTACAATGGCTTCTTCGGTTTTTGCTTTCGATATTGGTAAACGGTTTTTTGAAATTCATTTGAACGATTCTTTTAAATTTACAAACAATGTTTTTGCTTTAGATGATGTGCTAAAAGAAACGTTTGTAATCGATCTTAACAAAATTAACAGTAATCTTTCATCTGGTGGCATGGATGTTACAACAACCTTTACCCCTGTGTATGGTTTTAATGTTGATTTTAGAAAAGGTTCTGCCGGACTGGACTATCTTATGGATGTTAGGGGGAATCTGAATTTTTCCAAGAGTATTTTTGAATTTCTTGCAAACGGAAATACTTTGAATGAAACTTTTCAGGCATCTGTTGGTGCTACTTTTGATTCCTTTGCTGTTGTAAAATCTTCAGCTGGATTCAAAATTAAGGACGCAGAAATTCTGTTTTCTCCTTCAGTATTTATTCCGCTCCTTCATGGAGAAGTAAGTAAGTGCGTAGGAAAAGTTGAAAACAATCCTGACGGTACTTTTAAGGTTTCAGCAGATGTTGTTGCAGATTTGTACAGCTGTGTAGATTTAAGTATTATTGATAATCTTTATTCTAATGCTCTACTTTCTTCTGACAGTGTGATGGATTCCTTTAATGGTTTGGGATTTGATTTTGGGCTTCAGGTAAAATATCCGCTTTTTAAGGGCTTAAAACTTATTGGTGATTTACAGTGTCCTGTTATTCCCGGAAAACTGGTTTCAAAAAAAGAATTTGATGTAAGTGCAAATTATTCCTTTAATGCAGGAGATTTGTTGAATAAACAGACTCCTTCTGCCAGTGGAAATCAAAATCCGGAAGGTGGTACTTCTTCAGAACCATTCAAAGTAGACCAGAAAAATGCTGTGGCTGTAGACAAGATTATTAACAGACCTTTGGTTTTTATGGCTGGGGCTGAATATACTCCGTTTGGAAACTGGTTAGTTTTGGAAGGTGCTCTTGGCTGCGGATTCAGATATCCATTTACAGAAACTTGCAAATTTTACATGCAATATAATCTTGCCGCTTCTGTAAATGCCTGGCATATGTTTGCATGTAAGGTAAAGACCTCTTACGAATCAGAAATCTTTTCCAATGAACTTGGCATTGTAATTAATTTAAGAGTTCTGGAAATTGATGCAGGTGTTTCAGTTTCAGGAACAGAATTCTTAGGAAGTTTTAACGGGTCAGGCTTTGGAGCGTACTTAAACGTTTGTATGGGATTCTAATAAATTCTAAAATCCTAATCTTGTTTGTAAAAATGAACATGATTAGGATTTTTTTTAAAGGCTGCTAAAAATCAGGATTTGTTTATTTTAAGTTCTGTTTTTTTGTGGCCTTTTTTTTTCGCTCATGTAATAGATTACTGGAATCAGAACAAGTGTAATTACAGTTGAAGTTAAAAGACCTCCTACAATGGCTTGTCCCATCGGTGCATAAATTTCAGAGCCTTCACCTTTTGCCACAGCCATTGGAATATCTCCTAAAAGAGTAGTAAGAGTTGTAATCAGAATAGGTTTTATTCTGGATGCAGAACCGTCTGTAACACAGCTTCTGAGTAATTCATCTTCTTCTTCAATGGAAAGTTGTACGTTCCAGTCTCCGTCTTTATTCTGAGTTCCTTTTTCCATGGCTAATTCAAGTCTGCGTTGTTTTCTAAGCTGGTTTACATAATCAACCAGAATAATTCCGTTATTAACAACAACACCGCCCAATGAGATTAATCCAAGCATGGCAATAAGGTTCATAGTAGAGCCGAACATTAATAGTCCTGCTATAACACCAATAAAACAGAACGGAATTGTAATCATAATCAAAAGCGGCTGTTTGAATCTTTCAAACTGGATTACCATTACTGTGTAAACCAGGAACAGTGCAATAAGCATGGCGGTAACCATAGGTGTAATCATTCCACCAATCAGCTGCATAATTCCGCCTGCGGTACTTTCTACTTCATTAGGAAGGGGGTGTTTATTAAGATACTCGTTTACTCGGGAGGAAACTCCGCTGGTGTTTTCACTTTTAAGAGTAGCAGAAACAGTTATGGTTTTTGCACGGTCTGAATGGTTAATCTGAGAAATTGATTTTTCTACATAAATGTCTGCAAGGTTTGCAAAAGAAACATCTTGTCTGCGGTCTGTTACTATGTGAACATTAGCAATATCATCCAACGTGATGCTGGAATCTGTAATGTCAGAAAAGAGTCTGATGTTGTAACGATTCCCGCTGGAAGTTTCCTTAAAAAGCCCTGTGTCCATTCCCTGGAAAAGAATTGCTGATGTAATACCAGCCTGATAGCTTGTAAGCCCTAAAGAACTTAAATACTCCTGGCTCATATCAATAACCATCGTACTTGTGTCAAAATCGGTATCCAGTTTTGCTGTAATAACGTCAGGGTCGGTTTCCAAATAATCTTTAATTCCACTGGCAGTTTCATAAAGCAGATTCAAGTCTTCAGAAATGAGTGTAAGCCCGTAACCGCCTCCGCCAGAAACATATCCAACAAGTTTATCAAATCCTCCGTTTTGAACAGATACTTTAGAGTCCGGAAGAGCTGCTGACCATATTTCCTGCATTTGTAAACTTATATCATGAACATCACGTTTTCTTTCTGCAACAGGAACAAGAATTACGTGAGCATAAGCACACTCAGGAGCTGTCATAGTCATAATTCCTTTGTTCTGACTGCGGCCTGTATAAAAAATTACATTATCAATTTCTGGAACATATTTGTATAAAAGTTCTGTAGCAGTTTTCATTTTTCGTTCTGTATCTTCCAGTTTAGTTCCAACAGGGAAATCTACTGATAGATAAAAATCCCCGGAGTCTGTGGAAGGAATAAAGGCTATACCAAGCCGTGTAGCAACAAACCCCGAAAATATCAAAAGTACTACCGCACTGATTATTACTGTTTTACGGTTATCCAAAGCCCAAATCAGAATCTTTCTGTATCCTGCTTCAAGTTTTTCCATAAAGATGTCAAATTTTCTGGGTTTGGAACGGACTTTAGGACCACCTTCTTTCAAAACAAGTTTAAGAAGATATGGTACAACAATGACTGCAACAAGGAACGAACAGCCAATAGCCATTGTAATAGTGATAGCTACAGAGTGAAGAATCATTCCAATCAAGCCGTTTAAAAGCGCAATTGGAATAAAAACAACCATAGTAGTAAGGGTAGAAGCCAGAATTGAAGCAGAAACTTCATCCCACCCTTTGTAGATGGACTGGGAAACTGTGTAAACCGTATTCCCTGTAAGAGGATCCCGTTCCTGATAATACCGGTAAATCTGGTCCAGCATAACGGATGAGCCGTCAACAACCATTCCCAAAGAAATGACAAGACCTGAAAGACTCATAAGATTAATTGAAATGCCAAAAACTTTAAGACCAATGAATGTAAAAAGTATACAAAGCGGAATGGAAACACCAATTGTTAATGTTGCGCGCCAGTCTGCTAAAAAAAGCAGGATTACAAGAATGGCAAAAATGATTCCTGCAATACCGGAAGTGATAACAGTTTTTAGAGACGCTTTTACCTGCCGTGCATCATCCGAAACAATGTGGAAAGTTAAGGCACCACCTGAAGATAAAGTTTCTTCTTCCAGAATTTTTTTAACCTGTTTAACAATTTTTACAGTATCGCCGTCGCTTCGTTTTGTAATAGAAACTATGGTCAGGGGATTATAGCCATCGTTTACATAATAATCTTCTTCCGGGTATCCTAAAGAAACGTCAGCAACATCAGAAAGCCTTATAACTTCTGTTCCATTTGCAACCCCAACAGGAAGATTTTCAATGTCAGAAATGGAATTAAAGCCTCCTGAATAATGAACCTGAATGGCACGATCTTGATGAACAGCATTTCCTAAAGGAAGACTTACACTTCCAAAATTAAGCATCTGGTAAACTTGAGTAACAGATATTCCTTTAGAAACTAAATCGTCTGTTCTAAGTTTTACGTTCAGTTGAAGTTCTTTTCCACCTTCCAAATCAATGGAAGAAACCCCGTCAATGCGGGTAAGTTTGGGAATAAGGTCATTTTTTATGTATTCGGTTATACGACCATTATCATTTCCTGCAGATGCGGTAAAAGTAATAACAGGAAGCATTGTAATACCACCAACAACGGCAATAGGGTCGCCCTGAATGCCGTCTGGAAGTTTTCCTTTAATTTCGCGCACCCTGTTACGAAGTTCTTCCAGTTGTTCATAAGGGTCTACACCGTCAGCATATGTTACAGTTACCCATGAGATTGAATTATAAGACTGGCTTTCTACTTTTTTAAAATGAGGCAGGGTAACAAAGGCATCTTCCATTACACGGGTAATGTCCTGTTCTACGTCTTCGGCAGAAGCTCCGGGATAAATGGTATAAACGATGGCCTGAGGCATAGAAATGTCTGTCATAAATTCCAATGGCATTCCGCTTATAGAATAGAAACCAAAAACCATAAGAACAATGAGAAACATAGAAATGATGACAGGATGCTTAACTGAAAATTCTGATAGTTTCAAATCTTTTTCCCTGCGTCTTTACGCGTAAATAAATAACAGTTTATTCCTGATTCAGGACTCTGACTTTTTGTCCGTCAAAAACAGAATTCTGTCCGTCTGTTACAAACCATGAATTTTTAAGTTCTTCCGGGACAATAAAATTTTCATTGTCCGAAATTACATCAGAAAGTTCATAGTAAGTTACAGTTTCTGTTTCTTGATTAAAAACATAGCATGAGCCGTCAAGCTTTCGGCTTGAAACAGGCATAACCGGAACATTTTCATAGGTATTGTAAATGGTTTCCACCTTTATATACATGCCGGGGCGGAATCTGTCTCCCGGATTATCCAGATGGCACACTACCTGAAAGTTTTTACTTTCGGCAGAAATATAAGGTGCAATGTTTTCAATAGTGGCTGTGGTAACTGCATCATCGTACATGCCCTTAATTCCAGGTCTTGTAACTCGCATATGAATCTGTTCTTTGCGTACTAAGAAAAGGTCAAAATATTTTTCGGGAACTTTAAGCCGCACAACCAGATCATTCATGTCTGCAATTACTGCTAAAGGTTGTGTCTGCGTACCAATAGAGCCTACTGCAGAATCAGCTATGAGAATTGTTCCCGAAACAGGGGCTTTTACTTCGGTGTAATCCATTTGCAGCTTTGCCAGATCATACTGAGCCTTGGCAGCATCGTACTGAGCCTTAGAGGAATCATAATTCTGCTGGGTTGTTGCCCCCGATTTATAAAGATTTTCAATTCTTTGGAAAGTAGATTTATATCCTGTATATGCCGCCTCTGCCTGAAGAAACTGCTGGCGGTAAGGGGCATCATCAATTTTTGCAAGAAGTGTATCTTTTTCAACAAAGTCTCCGGCTCGGGCAGGATATTCTTTTATCGTTCCTGACACAAAAGG
>JABUUX010000227.1 GCA_021442965.1 Treponema sp. | reverse complement strand
GGAAGTCCTCTTTCATAGCTGTATTGAGTATTAATATTTCTGGAAGAAGCTTCATATTGCTCACCATGAAGCATTTTGTAATCTGCATAGACATAGTTATAGCTGCTCATACGACCACTTATATCGGCAGCAATACCGGCATATTCATCACCTTCTTCTATGTATGCAATGAAACTTGAATCTCCGTTTGAAATACCGAATACAGGGAACGCAGCTCGAGTTTCGTTCATAACAGCTTTACGGTCTGTAGCATAATCCCAGCCGTAAATGTCACAATAATAGCTGTTCTGTTTTGTTTTTCCGTTATTAAAATTGATAATAGCTCCGCCACCTTCAGGAACAAAAAGGAAACCTTCATCATTTACCCCACCAGCTCCAAAATATGGAAGTACTGAAAGTCTTATGATTGGGAAATCTTTTTTGAAAGTGATTTTATCAAAAGGAACATTAACAATCATTTTATCTCCGTCCAGTTTATATGTAACGGAAATATTAAATCCTGGAACTTTCTTTTCCTTTGCCCCCGCATACATTTCGCGGTCTTTTTCGAAGTCATCCATTGTGTATCCGTATTTTTCAAAAATACCCTGAACTTTTTCTTTAAGGTATGTCTGAACATTATCACGAACAACATAAATAGCTTCGTTTTTAAGCATAGGATAATCCTTCATCAGCTGGTCAACATCATCTGACGGAAGGAAAGTACCTTCTTCAAGTTTACGGTAGTTACCTGTAACCGAACGGGCTTCTGAAGTAGACATTTTTTCAAGCCATTCATCCATATCTTCTTCTGTAATAGCCATTGGATAAATGTATACGGTTTCAATTTCACCGATAGCATAATTTACGGTAATTTCGTCACCATTCTGTTCTATCTCATAAACTTTCTTATCAATTGAAGAAGAACTTAAATCGTAAAGCGTATCAACACCATTTTCTGTGGAATATTTCAAAAGGAAAGGAGACTTCATATTCTGTTTTTCTTTTGAAAGAGCCAAAGGATCTGTTAAAGCTCCTTCCGGGCTTGAATACCACACATGACCTGTATCTTTCTGAGTAACAGTAAACAATGTTGTATACGGGTTCATTTCAAATTTAAGTTTTGAGTTTTCAATTACATAACTTTCAGGTTGTCCTGCATCCTTAAAATCATAGCGAACAACGTTTTTCAGACTTGACGGTTTTACAGATACAAGACTGATAGCCAAAAAAACAATAAATCCAATTACTAAAGTCCATACACCAGCCCAGATATAAAATGAAAGTGTTGGCTTTTTGAATTCAAATTTTTTCACCTTCATTGGTTTTGGACGACCAATATATCCTTCAGGCATCTGCTTTTTGGATTTCTTTTCCTTTGGCATTTTTACCTTCTTTTCTTTATCTTTCATTATAGATACTCCTAAAGTTCATCAATTCAGTCGGAACATGATTTCTTTTGCAAGTGAAACAAAGTATGCAACACCTTGAGAAATCATACTGAAGAAAAGCAGCATAATGAAAATGAATACAAGCATACCAAAGAGTGTAATAACCAGGAACAACAGAGTTTTTCCGGCGCTGTATGAATGAATCATCATCATAGCCATATAAATCAACAACAGACACCAAAGAAGTGACAAATCATTGAAAACAGTATAGAAAGCACCTTCCTCTATAGTAACAAAGTTACTGAGGATAATCATTGGAATCTGAATAAGCACATACGGAGTAAGTGCATAAGCAGTTCCCATATATACCTGTCCGAGCCTTCCCTTTCCGTCAAACAAGGTTGTTACAGCCCAGTTACAGATACAGAATATGGCAAGGGGAAGAAGTATTGTAGCAAACTCAAGGAAGATATTTACTTTCTGCCACTGAACATCCAGAAACAGGAAATTAGTATATCTGAGTTTCCAAACATGAGTTAACAGTGCAAGAAAAACAATAAAGTTTGCTGCGCTGTAAGATCCTCTTTTTGCATGGGTTAAATCCCAAAATCCATCTGCCGGATGAAAAATAACATGCAGTGAATATTTAAGAGTTTTCAAAAAACGAATATACGGCTCTTTTCGTCCAAGCCGTTTGAAATAATTCAGTACGTAACTCATAAGTCAGCCAGCTCCTTTCTAATTTTCTTTACAACAGCAACAGCAATCCATGCAACAACAGCTACAATCAGAACGGCAAGAATCCATCCGATATTTGCTTCAATCCATTCTTTTCTGTAATACTGAAAAGCCTTGGAATACTCTTTTTTGTTGTGTTTAAGGCTGAAACAATCCATAGCTTCACGATATTTTTCCTGACGCATGAATGATTTTCCAATTCCAACATAGGCAAGGTCATAGGTACCGTTCAGTTTAAGAACTTCGCGCCATGTATCTGCAGCAGCATCATAATCACCTTCTGCATACTGTTCAGTAGCGTCATATACCATATTTCCAATTTCTGTTGGAGCAAAAACTGTAAGTGAACAACCTTGTGAATCAAGAACAAAAAGATCTCTGCCAGAGTGCTCAATAGCAGATGGAGAACGGAAGTAGCCTTGAATATTTCCTTTTCCGCCAAAAGCAAAAAGAAGATATCCCTGATTGTTGTAACCAAAAATACGACCGCGAGTTTCATCAATTACGCAGTAAACTTCATTATCAAGAACAGTAATATCAGAAAAACGAGCAGGACCTTTAATACCTGCAGCATTACCCCACTGAAGGTCTCCAATAGGAAGATATTCACCGTTCTTTACAAGAATATCTTTTCCCTGTGCATTAAGACGACGGATAGGTTTTGCCTTATCTGATTTTAATTCCCATTCACTGAAAGTTCTGAGTACTGAAAAAATAAATCCAGAAGAATCAATGTACGCATTTGAATATTCAGTTGGAACAAAGAGTTCAAGCTGTTCGCGCTGAGCACGGGTAGAAAGTTTTTTCCAGATATAGTCTGTAAAGTTATAAGTTACCTCGCTGGCTCCATAAAAAGAAGTAAAAGTACCGTCATATTCATATTTCAAAAAACCTTTATTTATGTTTCTTGCAAGAATATATGCACGACCTTTTACATCGGCTACAACCTTTTCTGGAAGGAAAGTTTTTCCTTTTTCATAAGTAGGATCATCCGGTTCTGTAAACGAAAGAATATAATTCAAATCTTTATCAAGTTTTACAACACGATTATTTTTTGTGTCAGCAATAAAGATTGTCTCATCTTCTCCATTAATGAACATATCATTTGGTTCGTTAAAAGTTTCAACAACCTGACCGTTTGAATTAAAATGATCGATTACGCGACTGAATTCCAATACTTTATCTTCTGTATAGATAAGTTCAATTATTCGATTATTTTCTGTATCGATAATATAAACCATATTCTTATAACAGAACAAACCAGAAGGATTTTTTAATGACACATCAAGTCCCAAATCGTTTGCATAAAGAACGCTTGAAACACGATACATATCAGGAGATTTTTCAATTTCCCCCCAATAGTCATAAATATAACTGTCACCTTTTGCAAAAAGACCTGCCAGGATGAACAATGTTGAAATAATAAATAATGTAATTCGTTTTTTCATATTCATCTCCTGTTTAGTCCTTAAGTCCCGAAGTAGCCATTGTTTCCATAATCTGACTCTGAGAGAAAAGGAACAATGTAATTGGAACGATAATCATTACAACAATAACAGCTGCAGCAGGACCCATACGGGCAATACCACCAGCTTGAATCTGGTTCAGAGCATAGGCCAGCATTTTCTTGCTTTCTGTATAAATAACGTTAGTAGCCCAACCATTCCAAAGACCGTTTACAGAGAAAATAGTCATTGTAAGCCATGCCGGTTTTACGTTAGGCATAACAAGTCTCATAAAGATAGTCCATTCATGGGCTCCGTCAATTTTTGCAGCTTCAATAATTGACGTTGGGAAGCCTTCCATGAACTGCTTCATAAGGAACATAGAAGTAGATGCTGCAAAGGCTGGAAGAATCAAAGACCAGTAAGTATCAACCATGTGGAGTTTACACATAATCAAATAGTTTGGAATCTGAGTAACCTGCCATGTAAACATCATGCCTGTTACAACAATCTTAAAGAAAAGTTTGCCACCCGGGAAATCATACTTTGCAAGTACATAAGCAGCCATAGAACCAATCATAATATGTCCCACGGTACCAACAACTGTTACAAAAAGAGTATTGAAAAGGTAACGTGTAAACGGAACAAATGACTGACTCAAGATAACCAGAAGATCAGAAAAGTTATCTGTCGTAGGGTTTCTTGGAATAATATCCGGTGGATATTTCATAAGTTCATCAAGAGGTTTAAACGCATTACAAACAGAATAAAATAATGGAAATACGAATGTAACAGCCAGAAGACCAATTAAAATATAGAGAAGAATATCTCCACCAATAGAACGGTTCGGACGGCGTCTATGTTTGTAGTGATGAATTGTTGTTTCACTGTAATTTTTTAGTTTTCTACTCATATCATCGCCCCCTACTGTCCTACTTTATTCAGAAGAGACTGAATAACCTTATTACACAGAATCATTACAAGGAACAGAACTGTAGCAATTGCAGATGCATATCCCATTTCAAAACGCTGGTAACCGTAGTCATAAAGATGTGTCAGAACTGTACGAGCATAGTAGTCAGTTGATGGATAACCTGCCAGTGCACGAGGAATATCTCCAACACTAAAAGCAGATGTAATGGACATAACAGCACCGAACAAAAGCATAGGTTTCATATTTGGCAGTGTAATATACCAAAGTTCCTGCCAGCGGTTCTGAATACCGTCAATATATCCGGCTTCGTACTGAGACTGTTCAATACCTTTAAGACCGGCAACAAAGGAAAGGAATCCGGCACCCATACTTGACCACAAACAAATAGGAATAATTACTTTTAAACCAACTGATGGATCAGTAAAGAATGAAATAGGTTTTGAAATAATACCTGTACGAATCAGAATAGCATTAGCCCACCCCTGAGCATCATCACGGAAAAGAATTGTAAAGATACCAATTGCACCTCCGGAAATAGAAGGAGCATAAAAGAAAAGAACAAATACTGCTCTAATCCATTTAGGAAGTTCGTTGATAAGCCATGCAACAACGAATGCAAGAATATATCCTACAGGTCCAATGATAAGAGCCATAAGGAAAGTATTTTTTATAGCAATTGTATTTACTTCATCCTGAAGGAAAAGGTTGATATAGTTTCTGATACCAATCCATTCCGGTTTTTCAAGAATATTAAAGTTTGTAAAACTATAATATATAGAATTTATAACAGGAAGAACTGTAAATGTAAGGAAAAGAATTGCAAATGGAGCCAGGAAGGCATAACAGAATTTCATCTGCTTTGCATGGCGTATACCATCATGAAACTGCATTCTTTTTTTATCAATCAATTTATTGAATTTTTCGCTCATTTTATTCCTCCTCTATCGGCAGGTTAAATTCCTGACGTTTTCGAGTAAGTTCGTCATTAATCTTTCGGGCATAGTCGATAAGTGTTTCACGAGGATCATCATGAGTATTGATAACTTTACGAATACCGTTAATTACATGGCGCTGTGTATAATAGCTGCCCGGAACTTCAGGAACACCCACAGTTTCTTCCAGTGAACCGAGAAGGACATTAAGCTGAGAAGTGCTCCAAGGCAACTGTCTGAGAGCTTCAACATTTGCAGTCGGATAACGTGAAGATGCACCAAGGATCGCTTCAATTTCACGACCAAAGCGAACCTGTGTATCTGTAGAAACCCACCATTTCATAAACTCCCATGAATCAGCCTGGCGCTGAATATTTCTAAGAACTTTTTTATTTCTGTCTTTCAAAAGCTGTTCTTTATCTTCATTTGTTGAATTTCCGTAGAAAGTATTCAAAGCTTCTGTTGTTACGAAATCTGTACTTCCTTTACTAATCATCATACAACAGAAACCACCAACACCTGTCGAACGGTCAATATAAACATTTCCGTTAGCATCAACTTTTTCTGTACCTGGAATAAATGCAAAATCCCAAAGACCACGAATTTCAGGTGCAGCTACAGACAAAGTATTGAACGTCTGATAGTTAGCAATACCAAGAGGCATTTCACCAGAACGGAAACGGTTCGGGAAGTCATAATATGTTTCCAAACCATAACTGTTGAAAAGACTGGTATATGTCTTGAATGCTGCAACTCCTGCTTCTGAATCAATTTCAGTTTTTGTTCCGGCATCGTTATATATACGGCCTCCATTCTGGAAAATAAGAGAATAGAATGCTGTCATATCCGGAGCCTGAATGCTAGGGAACGGAATACCAACTTGAAGATTGTTTCCCTGCAAAGTAGGAAGAATAGCAATAAGATCATCCCAAGTTTGAGGAACTTCAAGACCAAGCTGTTCCAGAATATCTTTTCTGTAGAACATAAGATTGAATGTCTGCTGTTCTGGAAGAGCATAAATTCCACCGTCATATTTAAATCCTTCAATTGCTGAAGGATTAAACTGCGAAAGAACTTCTTCACAATCAGGGAACTTCATAAGATTGACGTTAGCATTACGAAGTGCATAATCAACCGGAAGGTTGTTAGCAATTGTAAGTACTACATCAGGACCGTTACCTGCAACAACAGCATTCAAAAGAGCATCAACATTAATAAGTTTTACGTTTACATGAATTCCGGAATATGGAGAGAAACTGTCATCAACCATACTTTTAAGAATTTCTGACTGATCACGTCCTGATGTAAGCCAAACTTCAATAAGATGTTCATCATCTTTTTCATAAACATCACCAAGCTGAGTTGTATCAACAAAGAAAGAAACGAAAAATGCCCGGATTTCATGAGCGGCTTTTTTGAAGAAATTTGATTTCGGAGCCTGAGGTTTAGCACCGGCACCTGTAATCAAAATAAAATCAATATCAAGTTTACATTCAGACAGAGTAAGAAGAGACGATCCCAGTGATGTAATATTTGATTTGAACGTACCAAAACTTTCTGTAATCTTATTCGGGCGTTTATAGAACTGTTCAAGCTGAACAGCAAGTGTCTGAGCCGGAGCTATAAGATCTGATTTTTGTCCTGTAATCACTGCAAAATCATCAACAAGTTTATACAAACGTTTTGATTCAATATTCATTGCTTCAACTTCATCAGGATAAACTTTATGAATTTCGTAATCGCGGAAAGGATCAGGAACTGAACCGGTAAGAACAAGTATAGTTCTATAAATCTGATTCAGACGGAAAACAGAATCTTCCAATTCGTTAATCAAATCACCGATTTTTCCTAATGTAGCTTCAAGACGGATATTATGTTTTCCCTTTGTAAGATAGAACTGATAAGGTTCTTTTGTTTCAGGATTTGTAGGAGTAACAAGTTTCCAGTCAGAAGAATATTCAAATTCAAGAGCTGATACACCATCAAACGGAATTTCTCCGTCAATGTAAAGAGAACGGCAAGATACATATCCGCGCTGGAAGAACTGACGCCCCTGAACAGAAATTTGATAAAAACCGTCAGACGGAGCATCAAACTCCCATTCAATCCATTGTCCCGGTGTTTTCCATGATTCACCACCAATGTAGTTAAATACTGTCTTAGAAACACTGTAAGGCTGGGTAACTGGAGAAGAACGGTCATAACGACCGAAAAGAGAAGGTTCAGAACGAAGTGTTGCTTTTTCTCCTTCAAGATAAACCGGAGTCATATCTGAATTTGAAGAAACTGACTTTCCCTTAAATGAAGCATAATAATCGCTGTATGACTGCGTATGCTTAACTGATTTAAGTTTGATTCCTGAAAGAACCATTGGTTCATTAGTTGCTTCAAACGTTAATGTATTGACACCTTTTGAAAAATAGAACTTGTACGGTTCAACTACATAGCCTGAATCACTTTTTGCCAGTGCAACCTGCCAGTTGAAAACTTCTACCTGAGGCGGGCGAATCTGGCGGCCCTGATTATCTTCACGGATTTCACCGCCATCTTTCCAAAGACGTCTGAAAGAAACAATATCAGCGCCATCAAAAGGAACTTCATTATTAATTTTTATAATTCTTTCCATGTTTACATTGCGTGATGGTGTAGCAATGTAATCAAGTTCCAGGTTATAAAAACCTTCTTCAGTTACATCAATAAACCATGTTACTGAAGAACCATCTTCTGTTACCAGAACGGAATCAACGCCCTGATAATCCGACTCGACATGTACGCCGGTTGATTTGGAAGCATCATAGTTGAAAATATCAACAGCGATATCTTTTGACGGATATCTTGCAGCATGCGTGGAAACATACTCTTTGTATGTGTTTTCTCGCACTACACTGCCTGACGAAGCTGTCAAATCAAAACCTTCATACTTCGCGTGGAAATTCTCGTTAGAACGTAATCCCAATACAGCTGCTAAAACTGCAAGGACAACGACAACGATAATCGTGATACGTAAAGTTTTGTTCATTGTTTTTCCTA
>JABUUX010000305.1 GCA_021442965.1 Treponema sp. | reverse complement strand
GCTACGGTAACGCGGTTCAAAGGAACTTATCAAAACGTTACAGCCGGGAAGTCTATCGTCTATTTAAAGCACACCTGAACACCGGATACGATATGTTATTACAGATTTATCCAGGAAACGACTCGTTCAGCACACGGTGTGATCAATTTCGAATATTGTGTCAAAAGGCAGAATTATTAAAGAATTGAAACATATTGTTTCTCAATTCTTCATTTATTTAATACGATTTTATCAGGTTTGTATTTCTCCACTGTTTCCTTCAAGTTGCAGATATACACCAACTTGCTCTGCATATGCATTGGAAGCAGTAAAAAAATACGGTCCTCTAAAAGGTATGTTCCTTGCGATAAAACGAATATTGAGATGTAATCCATTTCATGAGGGCGGATATGATCCTGTTCCATAAAAATGATATAAAAAAATTTTACTCCGACTGTGAAAAACATATTTTTTAAGATTATAAAATGGAGAATCTAATGAAAAAAAACACTATTTTAGCAATTGTATTGTGTTCTGTTATTTTGATTGGTTTTTATGTTGTACTGCCTAAATTTTTTCCTGGAATATTTGGTATAAGCAAAACTCCAGTAAAATCAGGCGATACAGAAATTTCAGCAACTGAGGAAAAAGTTATTGAACAAGAAACAGATATACTTTCTGAAAAACAAACACAAACTGATTTAATAACGGCTGCTGATTTTGAAAATACAGAACCTGTTGTAGAAGAGCCGGAACAGTTTTATACAATCAAAACAGACAAAGTTGAAGTTACTTTTACAAATAAAGGCGGAGATATTGTTAGTTATAAACTTGCCGGAACCGACGAAAAGAAAAAAGTCATTGATAAAGATACAAAAGAGGGAGTTCAGATATCAGATAGTGTTTCTGAAGCAAACAGAACTCTGGCAGTTGCTTTTGGGCAGGCAGCAGATAATATTTACAATGTTCCAATGGAAGTAACAAAAATTGATGACAAAACAATCAGATTTTCGAAAGAAGTAAAAATCAAAAAAAATGGGGAAGTTAAAACATTCACTTTTGGAAAACAATATTCATTTAAAGATAATGAAAACTTGTTCAAATTAGATGTACTTTTCCATTCTAATGATGATCTTTCTTTCTTAAACAAAGAAGATGTTGCTTATACACTTAGATCTGCTCCTCAGATTGGACCACATTTTGATCCAAAAGAAAACAGATATGAAAATCGCCAATTCCTTGCTTACGATGGGAAAAAACAAAAACACAAGGTTCTTGGAAAAGGTGATTTCAAAGTTTGGGATAAATCAAAAAATGAAATTGAGTGGGTTGCTATTGCAGGAAAATACTTTACAGAAATTATGATTCCTGCAAAAAAGAATACTGTTTCAAAAACAGTTTATTCTTCACTAGTTGAAAAAGATAACTATGCAAATGCTCAAGCATTTATCGAACGTAAAGCAATGTCCGGTACAGACGTAAAAGATACGTATTGGATGTATTTTGGTCCAAGAAATGAAAAAGATCTGAAGATTTATAAAACAACTGATACAACAGAATGGGGAAAAGATGAATCATTTTCAGGATATATTTTAACTCCAGCACTCCAGTCTTCAGGATGGCTTTCTTGGTTGGAAATTGTGCTTAAATTCCTTCTTGAATGGATTTATAAAGTAGTAAGAAACTGGGGAGTTGCAATTATAGTTCTTACTCTTCTTCTTAGACTTGCCTTATTCCCGCTTTCAAAAAATCAGTCTATGGGTACTTTGAAAATGCAGGAAATCCAGCCTAGAACACAAGAGCTTCAGGAAAAATATAAAAATGACCAGCAGAAATTAAACATGGAAATGCAGAAACTTTACAAGGAAGTTGGTTATAATCCAATGAGCGGATGTCTTCCGTTAATTCTTCAGTTCCTGATTTTGTTTGCAATGTATAATTTGTTTAATTACAAATATGAATTCCGTGGGGCTATGTTTATTCCTCATTGGATTGAAGACCTTTCTGTTGGTGACAGTATTTGGAAACTTCCAATAACAATTCCACTTCTTGGATGGACACACCTTAGAATACTTCCAATAGTTTATACAGTTACTCAGCTTTTCTATGGAAAAGTAACACAGTATGGCGGTCAGACTGCACAGCAGCAGGGACAGATGAGTATGAAATTTATGACATATGGTATGCCAATTATATTCTTCTTCCTGTTCTATAATGCACCTTCTGGACTTCTTCTTTATTGGACAACATCTAATCTTTTCCAAATGGGGCAACAGGTTATCATTAATAAAATGATGTCAAAAAAGAAAGATGAAATGAAAACAAAAAAAATAGGCAATGCTGAAGCTCAAAAAACTCTTCCTCCAAAAGGAAAAAGAAAGGGCTCAAAATAAAAGCAAAACTAAAAAATAGGGGAATAAAATGACTTACGAATATGAAGCAAAAACAGAAAAAGAAGCTATAGAAATGGCTGCTAATGATTTAAGTCTTGAAAGAGACCAGTTTGATGTAGAAATTCTTGAAACACAGAAAAAATCTCTTTTTTCAAAAGGATACGTAAAAATTCGTGTTCATACACTTAATGATGTTCCGAATGCAGGGAATACATTGGAAAATAAAGATTACGATGAAACACCAAGAGTAAAAATTGATCCTGTTCCACAGGGAGAATTTGAAGAAAAACTTACAACATTTATTAAAGAAATTGTTGAAAAAATGGGCTACGATGTAAAAGTTGAAATAACTTATCGTGAAGACAAAAAAATTGGAATTCGTCTGGAATCTTCATTTTCTTCAATTCTTATTGGGCGCAAAGGAAAAAACCTGGATGCCCTTCAGCTTTTGGCAAATATTTATGCAGGACGTCTTGGTCATGAGGAAATTCGCATAATTCTTGATACAGAAAATTACAGAATCCGTCGTGAAGAAGCTCTTGTAAGACTTGCCTATAATACAGCAGACAAAGTTCGTTCTTCACGTAATTCAATTTTGTTGGAACCAATGAATCCGTTTGAACGAAGACTTATCCATACAACACTTAATGATATTCCAGATGTTGAAACAAAAAGTGAAGGTGATGGTTTATATAAACAGGTAAGAGTTTTTTATAAAGGAATTCGCTAATGGTTTGTAAATGGACGCAAAAAAAAATTTTTGCTGGAATTTTTTTCTTTAGTTGCTTCACTATAAATGCACAGACTTCTTTGGGTAAATATTTACCGGCAGAGGTCTGTTCTGAATTGATGATAAACGGCTGCGTCCAGCGTATGGAATTTGAAAAAGATTCAAAGATGACATTGCTTCCTGACTGTGTTTATGCAGAAAAGTGTAGGGAAGTAAAACCTTTGGACAATGAAGGCGAAGGATTTCTTTCTGAACAGGTTTATGTAATAAAAAAATCCGAACTAAATACTTTGCAAAAAAGTCCGGCTCAATTAAACATAGAAGATGTAGCTGAAATTTTTACTTCTGTTTCTAAAATGGCAGGAATGAAATATTATTCAACAACCAGAAAGAAAAAGTTGACACTTTATAAACAGGTAAATTATGTTCCTTCAGCAAAAGATAAAACAGTTCTTCCAGATTTAAACATAACAAATAGTGATGGGCTTGAAAAATATATTATGCTGGATGATTCTTCTTTTGGAGAAAATGTTTATAAAATGGACTATTCTCAAAGCGAGGATTGTCTGTGTGCAATACTCAGGATAGAAGATTCAATGGGAATAGGACCGGTAAAAGCAATAAAAGGCGGAAATCTGATAGTTTATTATCTTGTAGTAGACTCTGACGACAGTTACGTGATTTATCTTGCTGTAAACGGGACATATAAAAAAATGCCTGGAATGAAAAAACAAATAAGTGATTCTTTAAATTCCAGACTTGAAGCAGTATATGACTGGTTTATAACTCAGTTTTAAATATTCTCAAATGGGGGGATAAAATGAAAAGAAAAATAATTTTTGGACTTGTAATGAGTCTGATGATTTTATCTAGTGGCAGCTGTGCAGGAAAAAAATCTTCTGCAAAGGCTTCTGCAGGGAGTACAAAAATGGACGCATTGAACGGAAAAGAAGGCGTTTTTGCTGTAATGGAAACAGAAAAGGGAAAAATGGTTCTGGAACTTTTTTACAAGGACACTCCACTTACTGTTATTAATTTTGTTGGTTTAGCTGAAGGCACTTTGGATGCAGCTAAAGGAAAACCTTTTTATGATGGGTTGAAATTTCACCGTGTAATTTCAGATTTCATGATTCAAGGTGGGGATCCAAAAGGTAATGGTACTGGTGGTCCTGGTTATAAATTTCCTGATGAATGGTGTGATAAATATTCATTTGATGGTCCGGGATATCTTGCTATGGCAAACTCAGGTCCAAATACAAATGGAAGCCAATTCTTTATTACACATGTTCCAACAGACTGGCTTAATGGAAAACATACAATTTTTGGAAAAATTATTACAGGACAGGATGTTGTAGATAGTGTTGCTCAGGGGGATACAATCATTTCATTGAAGATTATCCGCCAGGGTTCAGACGCAGAAAAGTTTACAGCAACTCAGAAAGATTTTGATCAGGCTGTTTATAATGTTGCAAAACGTGCAGAAGAAGCAAAAGAAAAGGCAATGGCCGAAGTTATAAAAGGCTGTGAAAAAACCCCTGAAGGAATTTATTTCCAGGTTCTAAAAAAAGGAAATGGAAAAAAAGTTGGTCAAGGAAAGAAAGTAACTGTTGGATACAAAGGATATCTTACAGATGGACAGATTTTTGATGCATCAAAAGAATTTCATCCTCAGGGACATGAACCTCTTGATTTCAAAACTGCAGGCGGTGAAATGATTCCAGGCTTTGATATAATGGTTCAGGAGATGGAATATGGTGAAACTCGTAAAATTGTTTTGCCACCAGAAATGGCTTATGGAGCTCAGGGAATTCCTGGTGTAATTCCAGGCGGAGCATATATCTGTTTTGATGTTGTTGTACTGAAATAATTAGGAGAAAAAATGGCAGATAAAGATTTGTGTCCTTGTGGTTCAGGAAAAACTTACAGTGAATGTTGTGAACCGATTATAAAAGGAAATGTTAAAGCACCAACTGCTGAAGCTTGTATGAGAGCTCGTTATTCATCTTATGTAAAGCATGAAATTGATTATATTATAAGTTCATGTGAAGAAGGTGAAGGAATTGCTGAGATTGATAAAAAAGCCACAGAAGACTGGAGTAGAGAATCTCAGTGGAACGGACTTAAAATAATTCGTACAGAAAAAGGAACAGAAGCTGATGATGAAGGAATTGTAGAATTTACAGCAGATTACACACTTCATCAGATGCATGACATTCATCACGAAATTTCAGGATTCAAAAAAATTAATGGAGACTGGAAATACGTAGCTGGAAATGTAATTCCTACAACAGTTGTTCGTGAGGGTGAAAAAGTTGGTCGAAATGATCCTTGTCCTTGCGGAAGCGGAAAAAAATACAAAAAATGCTGTGGACGTTAATTTGATAAATTAATTTTTATGAAAAGGCTGTTTGTGGTTAATAAGTGACCATAAGCAGCCTTTTTTGTTATAATATGCACGATTGGAGAAAAGTATGAAAGTTGTAACCGGATTTCATGCAATAGAAGAAAGAATCCTTTCTATTCAAAAACAAAACGTTGATGTAAAGGATTTTCAAATTTTTTATAGTAAATCAGGACCGCGTGTTAAAAAAATTTTAGAGTCAGCTAAGAAAGTTGGTGTAAATGTAACACAATGTGATGACAAAACACTGGATATTAAAGTTTCTGGATTGGATGAGTCTTTACAAGATCACAGAGGAATCATTCTTGAATTAAATGAAGAACAGGTAAAACAAAAAAATATAATTGATTTTGATGAATGGTTGAAAATAAACTGTAATGCAGAAAAGTCTACTGTAATCATTTTAGACCGAGTAACAGATCCTCACAATGTAGGCGCAATACTTAGAAGTTGTGATCAGTTTGGAGCTAATCTTGTAATTATTCCGGAAAATAACGCGAATCATGATATTGGAAATGAAGTAATTTCCAGAAGCAGTGCAGGAGCTTCAGCCTGGGTGCCTGTTTCCATTGTAACTAATCTTGTAAGAACAGTAGAAAAACTAAAAAAAGCTGGTTACTGGATTTACGGAGCAGATGCTGGAGGAGAAAATCTTACGCAAGTAAAGTTTTCTTCAAAGACTGTAATGATAATGGGAAGTGAAGGTACAGGTATGGCTCGTCTTTTGGAAGAGAAATGTGATACAATAGTATCAATACCAACCTGCGGGAAAATTGATAGTCTTAATGTTTCTGTTGCAGCAGGTGTTTTATTATACGAAATTTATAAAAGATAGGACGGAGGTACAAATGTCTCATTCTGATGATGTAGCAATGAAAGCTAAAAGAAAATCAACACTAACTTCATTAAAGGCTAAAAAATCTGCCAGGCTTCAGAAATTAAAAAATGATTATGAAAATGAAGTCAGAAAGGTAAACATCGAATATGCAAGAGATCCTGAAAGGCTAAAGGCAAAGTATGCAGCAGCTGATTATGCAAAATCAGAAAGAGCAAAAAAACGCGCAGAAAGAAAAATAGAAAAAGAAACAAAAGTGATTGATTACGAGAACTCCTTAAGACCGTTTACTTTTGGAGAAGAACTGGCAACATCAATTGTACAGGGAATAGGAACAGCATTTGCAGTTGTTGTTCTGGCACTTTTTGATTCTTTAGCTGTAAAAAATATTGAAGATTATGTAAAAAATGTTTCAATCCTATCCTATACATGTTTTGGAATTGCTTTAATTTTAATGTATCTTAGTTCAACATTAAATCATGCCTTAACAAATTATACGGCAAAAGAAGTATTTAGACGTCTATCGCATGTGTTTACTTTTATGGTAATTGGATGTGGATACACAGCATTTAATTTGACAAAATTTCAGGATCCGAGTCAGCCTCCAAGAATTCAACTTTTTGGTTGGATTTTATTTGGAAGTGTTTGGTTGATTGCAATAGTTGGAAGTGTACTTTATGCAGTGTTTGGTTCCAGATTTGAGAAAGGGATTGTTGCTTTCTTTGTAGCTACAGGATGGTCAGGATTATTTGTAACAACAGTTTTGTATAAAAGTCTTAATCAGGCTTGTTTTACACTTTTAGCAGTTGCAGGGTTAATCTATCTTGTAGGTTTAATATTTTATTCACTTAGAAAAGTAAAGTTTATGCATTTGGTTGGAAACTGTGTAATGCTTGCTGGTTCAGTTTGTATGTTTCTTTCCCTGTTTTACATAAATCTTCCTAGATAAAATATAAAAAATTAAAAAACCAATTTTTCATTAAGACAAAGAAGCTTTGCTAATGGTAGTGAAGCTTCTTTTTTTTGTCCGTTTGATGAAATTAAAGTAAGTAAAATATTGCAGTTACCAACTTCTTCTGATGCTTCATTACCATAAAAAGAACCCAGCATTTCTAAATATTCTTCTTCGCTCATGATTTCATCATTAAAAACAGGAGAAATTAAGAGATCCAGAACTGTTACAATAGTGGAATCAGCAGAATTATAAAAAGATTTAAGAATGTCAGGAGAAAGAGAAAGAATAACATTATTTTTATCAGAAACTACCATTTCTGATTTTGATAAAAAAGATTTTCCTGTTTCTGTCATTTTTACATACAGACCAACAGTAGATGGAGCTGTACATGTTATATTTGTAAATCCTGAAGCAACAAAATCTTGTTTAAGTTCAGCAGGGTTAAAAAGAATGGAACTTTTAGAGCCAGTAAATTCACGAACCATTTTTTCAAAATAAGGACCACATTCCCCATTAAACTCAACAATCAAAGAACCGTCTTTCTGTGCGGTTAGTGTAATTTCAGAGCGACAAGAAACAAATGACATGAAAGAAAAAGCAGCAAGCAGACCAAAGATGAATTTTCTCATTAGTAATCCTTATCGGATTTTGAAAAAGATTCCGATTAATCCTGTTGTAATAAGAGCCTGAATTATAACAAATTTAAGCAAAACTTGAGTTGGAGACCATCCTTTCTTATTACGCATATGATCATGGAGTGGGAAAGTTATTTTTTCAAAAATTCTGATTTTGAAAAATCTTAAAAGGAAAACTTTAATTAATCCCATACCACCATTAATAAAAATTATTGATGAAGTTGCAAGAATAAGGAATGGATTTCCGGTAACTATTACTCCAACACCAATAAAATAACCAAGAGCACGGCTTCCTGCATCACCCATTAAGCATTTGCTTGGAAAGGCATTGTGCCAAAGATATCCCATTACAACACCTGCCATAGCAAAAGTCATAGCTCCCCACTTGGCACCGTCTTCTAGGTGCGGAACAAGGAGATATTTAGAAATATCAGTATGACCCAGTACAAAATAAAGCATTGCTCCTAGAGTAAACAACGCTAGTAGAACTAAAGTTGCAGAAAGACCATCAACTCCGTCAGTACAGTTTGTGGTATTAATGGAAGCCCAAATTAG
>JABUUX010000448.1 GCA_021442965.1 Treponema sp. | reverse complement strand
AATCCTTACTCAGCAGAAAAAGAAGTTGAAATGATTTCCCGTGCTATTGAAGCTTCCGGTCGACCTATGGTTCTTTCACTAAGCCCGGGCCCCGCCGTAATAGAAAAATCCTGGCACTACAAAAAATACGCAAATATGTGGCGCATTACAGATGACTTTTGGGACGACTGGAAACTTCTTAAGGCAATGTTCGAACGCTGTGAAGTCTGGCAGAGCCACACAGGGAACGGGAACTGGCCGGACTGCGATATGCTTCCTATGGGAAAACTTGGCTGGGGCTGGGGGCATGGAGCTTGGGATTGTAAATTCACTTTGGAAGAAACACGAACGATGATTTCACTCTGGAGTATTTTCCGCTCACCTCTGATGATTGGAACTGATTTACCACAACTGAACAAAGACAATCTGAATCTTCTTACAAATGACGAAATTCTTGCTATGGAAAAAAACGGAAAGCAGGCTGAACTTGTAAGCCGTGATGAAAATGAAATTGTCTGGAAAGCTGACTGCAAAGACGGCGGATACTATGTAGCAATGTTTAACATAAGCGAAGAAGAACGTGAAATAATTACTCCGGTAAAAGATATTTTTGAATGTGAAAACTGCCAGGCTGCCAGCGTCAGAGATTTATGGAATCATTGCGATTCGACAGAACGTGCCATAAAAAAAGCATCTCTTTCTTCCTGGACTACAAAAAACACAAGGTCAAATTCTACAGAAGAGTCCGAGCAATGTATAAGTTCCACAAAAATTCAGGGACATACAACTGTTGTATATCTTGTAAAATAAAGAAATCTTTAATGGGGTTGTCTAAAAAGTTCAAATCACATTGTCATCCTGAACTTGTTTCAGAATCTCCACACTATATTTGGCGTAGATGCTGAACTAAATTCAGCATGACAATACTTATTAAACAGCCCCATTTTTTAAGAATTTTTCCCACTTTGTGTTTTCTAAAAAAAATTCTATAATTTATTTATGTCTCTTCAAAATAAAAATCAGGCTTCTAATTCAAGAGAAGCTGCTCAGTACAACAAAATGATTAACACACCGGTTTGGAAACTCATAACTAAACTGGCCATACCAACAATTATTTCAATGCTCATTACAAGTGTCTACAATATGGCAGACACATATTTCGTTTCACAAATTTCAACAGAAGCCAGTGCCGCAGTAGGAATAATGTTTCCTGTAATGAACATTATTCAGGCTTGTGGTTTTACTTTAGGCATGGGAAGTGCCAGCCTTGTTTCTAGAAAACTTGGTGAACGAAAAAACAAAGAAGCAAGCGTTATAGCCTCTACTGCTTTCTTTACCGCTTTTTTTGCAGGCCTAATTATTACTGTTTTTTGTCTGTTATTTAGAAGCGGATTAATGCGTCTTATAGGAGCTTCTGAAACAATTCTTCCTTATGCCATTGATTACGGAACTTTCATTTTTATTGGTGCCCCTTTTATGTGTGCCAGCTTTGTTCTTAACAATGTTCTGCGTTCTGAAGGCAAAGCAACCTCAAGTATGATAGCTTTAACAGCAGGTGGAATTCTTAATATTTTTCTGGATCCAGTTTTTATTTTCAAATTAAACCTTGGAATCCGCGGAGCTGCCATAGCTACTATAATCTGTCAGATTGCAAGTTTTCTGATTCTGCTTTCATTTTTCCTTTGCAAAAAAACGATTTGTGAAATTAAAGTAAAAAATTTATTTAAATCAGAACCACAGCCAGAAAATGATTCATTTATCCGTGAATCAACTGGTGCAGTTCTTTGGGCTGTTCTATGCACAGGATTTCCGTCATTCTGCCGTCAGGGGCTTTCAAGTTTTGCAACAATACTTTTAAATAGAGCCGCCGGTACTTACGGAAACGATGCCGCCATTGCAGGAATGGCTATTGTAACTCGTATTGTAATGTTCATAGCCTCTGTAATGATTGGAATTGGACAGGGGTTTTCTCCTGTCTGTGGATATAACTATGGAGCCAAACGATATGACCGTGTCCGAAAAGCATTTATGTTTACCGTCATTTCAAGTTTCCTTCTGCTTTTTACTTTTTCCGGAATCATTTGGATTGTTGCACCAAAACTTGTAGCTGCTTTCCGTGATGAACAGGACGTAATTAGTGTTGGAGTAACTGCCCTAAAATTTCAGCTTTGTCTTATGCCTTTTCACTCCATCATTATTTCAACAAATATGCTCATGCAAAGTACAGGCCATGTTAAAGCTGCAACCTTTCTTTCCTGTAACCGTCAGGGAGTTTTCTTCATCCCTGTGATTTTAGCACTTCCTCCGTTTATAGGAATCCTTGGTGTTGAGCTGACACAAACCATAGCTGACCTTTTAAGTACTTTTGCTGCCATCCCTTACATCATATGGTTTTTCCATAAATTAAAAAAATTTGAGACGGTTTAGTATGTTTCAGTTAGCGGCAATATTTTCACCAGGATTTGAAAAAGTCATATCAAACGCTCTTACAGATATTATCCCTGATGCATACAAAATCAATATTTCCAGTGGATTTGTAAGGTTTTGTACAGACAAAAATCCATTCAGGGCTGTTAATGCTGATTTTTTAAACAACAGTTTTCTTGTTTTAAAGGAGTGGAATAATAAAGGAAATCCTCCTGCTTTTGAAGCTATGGCAAAAAATATCAAAATTCCACAAACGATTCTTCCAGAAATTTTGTCCCATCACTATAAAACTTTCAGACTGCGTTTTTCACGAGCTAATGTTTTTACATCAGTCAACAAAAACATAATGTCAAATGTAGAAAAACAAATTGCTTCACAAACAGGAATGAAACCAGACCGGCTTGGTGGCGATACTGAATTCTGGTTTCTTACACGTACAGACGGATATGCCTGTTTTGCACTCCGAATGACAAAAAAACAAAGCACAGAAAAATACCTTCAAAAAGGCGAACTGCGTCCTGAGTTTGTAACTCTGCTGACGGTCTTTGCAGGTCTTAGCTCTAAAAGCATATGCGAAGAATCTTATGTATTTTTAGATCCATTTACAGGACACGGAGGAATAGTAAAAAGACTTTCAGAAATGTTTCCTAAAGCAAAAATCCTATCTTCCGAAATTGATGATGAACTCGTAAAAAAAATAAAAGGATGTATTCAGGCAGATGCTGCAAATCTTTCTTTTGTAACTGACAATTCTGTAGACTGCGTTATTACAGATCCTCCATGGGGATTCTGGCAGGGAGATTTAAGAGACGATAACAAATTAAAAAATCTTTATAGTGGAATGCTCAAAGAATTTTCCAGAATAGTAAAATCCGGCGGAACCATTTGTGTTCTTACTGCTGCAAAAGAAATCTTTGAGGAAGCCTTCAACTTATCAGATTTTGCACCGCTTGGAAAAGCAACCTCTTTCCGAAATGATGTCCTTGTAAACGGGAAAAAAGCAGCTGTCTACGTTTGGAAAAATCAAATTAAAAAATAAAAGGCACTCCCTTAAAAGAAGTGCCTTTATATTTAATTAAATGAAACAGTTCTAAGTTGCGTTGTTCCTTCGCCTTTAAAAGTTATATACAAAGCATGAACTCCGTCTGGTATATCAGGCTTACAGGATGCCTTTACCCAAACATTTGTATAACCTATAGGAATCTCTCCCACAACCTTTCCATTCATTTCTGTTCTAAGTTCCATTACACCAGAAGCGTATCCGCGTGTCTCAACAGAAATTTCTTTTACACCTTTAAACTCAAAATACTTGAACCCGGCTGTAGCTGAATTATACATATCAGAAATATAAGAAAGACATTCCTCACCATCTGTATTTTCCTGCATGATTTTTGGGAATCCCGGTGCCACATACATCTGAGGTTTGTCTGTAAAAATGTGGCAGGCAATATAAGACGGATATTCACCTTGTGCTATAAGAGGTTTTCCATTCAGTCCGCAAGATGTAATTTCAACCTGTGGGATTAATCCTTCCTCTGTAAAACTGATTTTTTCTGCACAACCCTGACGTGCATACCAGTTTCCGTTTGTATGGCGGTGATAAAAGATGTACCAATCATTATTTATCTCTACTATACTTCCGTGATTATTTGCCCCGTAGCACACCGGAAGATCAGCAGGTTTATAAGTTCCTATTCCAACATCTGTGTTCGAAACAATTACTCCGCGGTATACAAATTTATCGCGGGGATTTTTTGCAGTAGCATAACAAAGTTCATGCATTGGAGTTGAAGAATATACAAAGTAATAGGTGTCTCCTCGTTTTCTAATTGAAGAAGCTTCAAAAAAAGCATGCCCTTCAAATCCTGTTCCTTCTGAGTATTCCACTCCAGGAGCAACCAGAACAGGTTCTTCTATAATTGTAAGCATATCTTTATCAAGAGTTACACACCAGGATCCGTGGCGACTTTTATCTCCTCTTCCGCAGAACCCTGTATAAAGATATGTTTTATCTCCTTCTGTCATAACAGCAGGATCAAACTGCGGTTCATCACCTGCTCTTTCTCCAAGTCTTGTTCCATCTTTGTAATGTACATACCCATAAAACTTAAACGGTCCCTGAGGTACATCACTTACTGCAACAGAAACAAGAGAAAACTTATCAAGACAATAAAAAAGATAGTATTTCCCGTCAGGACCAACAGTTACATCAGGAGCATAAAGAACAGCACGACCGTCTGCATTGGCGGGGTCATCAGTTTTTTTATAAGAAACACCTTCACATTTCCAGTTGCCTAAATCATCCACCGGAGCAGACCAGCACATATAATCATTCAGACAGAATACTGGACACCCATAATGATCGTGGCTTCCATAAACATAAACCCTTCCATTAAAAACGTAAGGTTCTCCGTCAGGAATATATTCATAGCACGGAAGATAAGGATTAAAAGCCTGTTTTTTCATTTTAAACTCCAAAAGTTTTAAGATTTAATACAGTATACCCTTACAAATCTTTTTTTCTATAATGATTTTTCCCGACTTTTTATTTCAGCGGGTCAAATCTTTTACCCACTTGTATTTTCTAAAGTGGATCATTACCCAAGGAATTTTACCGACTTCATCAAGACAAGTGCATGCATAAACGATTACAACCGGCCAGTGAAAAACAAAAGTACCCAAAGCCGCCAGAGGGACTGCAATGCCCCACATAGTAACCGCAAGACTATACATATCAAAAATGGTATCTCCGCCTGCTGCAAAAACCCCGTTAATTATAATTGTATTAACCGCACGTCCAATCATATAAATAGAGGTAACCATCATCATCTGGTAAAGGTAAGATGTAGCTCCTTCAGAAAGTTTTATAAAAAGAAGTGCAACAGGGGTCAGACATAAAACCAGAACCATAGAAACAGCCCCGCAAACAAAACCGATTTTTGTAACCAGGATTCCGTACTTCTTTCCTCTTTCCAAATTACCCGCTCCAAGCTGATGCCCAACTATTATTCCACCACCATTTGCAAGTCCGTTACAAAGACAACATATTACATCCCTAACGCTGGCACAGAACGAATTTGCCGCTGCTGCATCAGTTCCCATATGCCCCAGAAAAATAGGGTAAGAAACAAAGCCTAGTCCCCACAAAAGAGATGCACCCAAAAGGGGAAGTACACATTTTAAGAAATCCCCGAACAATTCTTTCTGAAATTTTAGAATGTCCTTAAAATGAATGTGGATATATTCCTTTTTGTAAGACAATCCCACCGAAAGAATCAGCTCCACAATACGCGAAATCAAGGTTGCAAATGCAGCTCCTTTAACCCCCATATCTAAGCCAAAAATAAAAACTGCATTTAAAATAATATTCAATACAACTGCTGTAGAACTGACTAAAGCCGTAGTTCGCGGATGATTTGTAATCTTCATTATAGCAAGGTAGCATTGAGAAAAACCTGTTAGAAGATATGACAATCCTGCAATCCTAAGATAATCCACCCCTATTTCAATCAGTTCCAGTTCATTTGTAAATACTGTCATTACCTGACGTGAAAAAACAACAGAAAGAACGCTGGCTATCAGACCTGCAAGAGCACAAAACTTAAAAGTAATGCAAAAAACACTGTTCAATGATTCTTTATCCTGCTTCCCCCAGTACTGGGCACCCAAAATAGCAGAGCCTTCAACTATAGCCATAAGAAACATGTTCTGAATAAACTGCAGTTGAGTTGCCAGAGATACAGCCGCCATAAAATTTTGAGACTTGTTCCCAAGCATAAAAGTGTCGGCCACCGCAACTAATGCCAGCATCAGATTTTGCAGAGTGATTGGAAGTGCAGTTTTTACAAGTTTTGAGGTAAATTCTTTTCTTTCAGTTTTTTCCATAGATGTTTTGAATTATGAATTTTTACAACCGCTTTTTCAAGCGACTCCTCTACACGTTTCGCGTTTTTTTTAGTATATAAGTTCTAGTAATGACAAATAATTATGTTTTTTTTATAATATATGGAGATATTAAAGTTTTCCTGATTTTTCAAGGGACATATCGGAAGGGATTTTATGATTTCATTTGACCAGTTTATTTCGGCAATGGTGGAGCCGCAGGATTATCCAACGTTTATTTGGAACGGACCTTTTATAGCAAACCTTACAATTTCAGAAATCGATGTAGAAAATAAGATTGTTATGTTCTCTGACGGAACACCCATTACCTTTCAGGCAATGGAGCAGAACTACAGCGCTACTCACGTCATTGCCAGAAAGGAATTAGGCTCATTTATTGGCACCCGTACTCAGAATAATAAGCGTCAATCCGGGCTTTAATTTCAGGAGTAATGATTTTTTTATCACCATTTGTATAAAGAGCTTCAATAACATCATTCATCGTTACAATGGCACAGGTTTTAAATCCGTATTTTTCTGAAATAGTTTCCAATGCAGATTTTGTTGAATCAGGAGCTTTTTCCATGCGGTTCAAACTTACAATTTCACCAATCACCTTTACTTTTGCCTGAGAAGTGATAATAGGATAAGTTTCTTCAATCGATTTTCCGGATGTAGTAACGTCTTCAATAATTACTACGCGGTCTCCGTCTTCCAGCTTACTTCCCAAAAGGATTCCTGCATCTCCATGATCTTTGGCCTCTTTACGGTTTGAACAGTAGCGCAGTTCTTTTCCATACAAATCATGGTATGCTATAGCTGTTGCTACAGAAAGAGGGATTCCCTTGTAAGCCGGACCAAAAAGTACGTCAAAATCATCCCCAAAATTTTCGTGAATAGACTGTGCATAGTAGCGTCCCAGTCTTGCAAGCTGGCTGCCGGTAACATAAGCACCGGCATTCATAAAGAAAGGAGATTTTCGGCCGCTTTTAAGCGTAAAGTCACCGAATTTCAAAACTTTGCATTCAAGCATGAATTTAATAAAGTCTGTTTTGTATTGTTCCATGCATAAGATAATATACCCTTTATCTTTGGTAGTCGAGAACTTTATTATTTTTTATTCACTCTCATTCAGGTTTCAAAGTTGGAAGCTGCAAAAACGGAGTATAAACCACTTCCTGCGACTCATCTTCGTTCTGATGCAGAATACTGTCCAAAATAGAGAGTCCTGAATCTATATACAAAGGTTTTTTCTTAGTTCCTAAAGCAGGCTTTCTGTACTGCGGATCTTCTTCAGGAGCAGTTCCTGTAAACGGAGTATCAGACCCAATATCAGGCAGAATACGAGAATAATCCCCGGAATTGTTCCAATACATATACCCGTGGTCAACAGAATCGCGAACCCCAAAAATCTGCTTCTGAATATAATCGCTGTCATAATAAAGTCTGTCATAACTTACATTCAAGTAAAAAGCCTGAGCCCATGGTCTTACCAAAGCACGGTTACGACAGATTACCTGATTTCTAAAACTACCGTAATAATAGATTCTGAAAGTACGGTCTGCTACAGGATTATAATTCAAAAAAGTCTGTTCAAAATGACTTGGATAAAACATCGGACCTATAACGTCACAATACTCGCAAAGTGTTTCTGCATCTTGTCCTGTGCGAGTTCCAGACCTGTACCATCCATTAGCCCCGTAAATATCAATACCAATAGGAGCATTAATATTTTCTCTTGCATATGACAAAAATGAAATAAGTGCCGATTCTTTATCCATCCCTTTACTCTGCCAGCGGTACTGGGCATTACGCAAATTCAAACCGTCTGTTGGGAAGCGTATATAGTCAAACTGGATTTCATCGAATCCTCGTGCTATAAGTTCATTTGCAATCTGAACATTGTATTCCCACACTTCTTCACAGTACTCATCCACCCAGTTTTCATCGTAATACAACGGTGTCGAAGATATCACAGTACCGGCTTCATTCTTCTCTTCTTCATATTCTTTTATACCAACCCAAGGTTTGTTCAAAGCTTTATCCCATACTGCATATTTTGCTCCTCCATAAGAAGCCAGATTTCTGTCTTTGAAAACAACAATACGCGCAATAAGATAGATATTGTCTTTTTTGAACTCGTTTACAAAATGTTCCAAATCAATTGAATACATAGATGATTTTGCTTTCTGCATTACTTTTGGATCGGTAGAAATATACCGCAGAAATCCGTAATCATCTTTCAT